>NZ_JBAWDE010000036.1:0-37927 GCF_049590575.1 Pseudomonas sp. | reverse complement strand
CCCGACCAGCGCCGGCGGTTCCACGACCGCGCCGCTGTCCACGGCAAACGCGGCTTTGTGCCAAGGGCACACGAGCCGGCCCTGGCAGATCACGCCTTCTTCCAATGGCGCGCCGGCGTGCGGGCAGTCCGCCTGGAACGCGCGCACCTGGTCGCCGACGCGCACCAGCAGCACCGGGTGCGCGGCGGTCTGCACGCGCACACCACGGTTTTCAGGCAAGTTAATCAGGCGGGCAACGATGCGCATGTTCATGGGCCAATCTCCTTTAGAAGGTTGACTGGCGAGCAGGGCGATGAACTGCGTCGAGCCGATGGTCGGTCGCTATTCCAGCAGTTTTGCCACGGCGGCGAAGGCTTTGGCACGCCGTTGTGACCAATCGCCACGAATCACCCGTACCGGCTGCCGGTGCTGGTGCATCCAGTCCAGGCTGGCCTGGAAAAACGCCTGGCGGTCGGCCAGTTCCGGTTGGCAGCGTTGGCCGTCCGCCGTCCACTCCACGTCGTCGGGGGACAGCAGCAGGTGCAGGTCGTAATGCCGCGCGAGCAATTCGTCGTCAAGCCAAGCCGGGTAGTCGCCGAACAGGGTCTGGCTCCACAGTTTATTGGTCAGCAGATGGGTGTCGAGGATCAGCAGGCGTGGGTGCTCGGCGCGTGCCGCATCCTCCCAGGCCAGTTGGCCATGGGCGATGGCGGGGATGTCGGCGAGGGTCGTATCACGCTGATGCTGATCGATGAAGTAGCGCACGTATTCGCCGACCATCAGCCCACCAAACTGCGCGTGCAGTTCGGCGGCCAGCCAGCTTTTGCCGCTGGACTCGGGGCCGGCCAGCACCACCACTTTCATGCGTGCAACGCCGGGTCGGCACGCCATTCACGCCAGCCTTGCACGGCGATCACGGTGAACAGCGCGTAGAGCGCAGCGGTGAGGTACAGGCCTTTGTAGAGGAACAGGCCGACGAAAATCACATCCAGGGCAATCCACAGCGGCCAGCATTGCACGCGTTTTTGCGCCATCCACATTTGCGCCACCAGGCTGAAGCCGGTGAGGGCAGCGTCAAGCCACGGCTGCGCGGCGTCGGTCCAGTGCGCCATGGCGGCGCCGAGCAGCAGGCTGCCGACGGCACCCACGGCCAGGCTGGCGATAATCGCCGGGACACCCAGGCGGGTGACCTGGCGGCCCTGCTTGACCTCACCGGCACGCGTCCACTGCCACCAGCCGTACAGCTGCAGCGCGGCGTAGATCACTTGCAGCAGCATGTCGGAATAGAGTTTTACGTCGAAGAACACCCAGGTGTAGAGCAACACCATCACCAGGCCGATCGGCCAGCACCAGGGGTTCTGCTTGACCGTCAGCCACACGGCGATCACCCCCAGGGCAGCGGCGAACAGTTCAAGCCCGGACATGGCGGTTCCTTGGGGGAGTGGGAGAGGGCGGGGATTGTAACTTCAAAATGTGGAAGGACCAATGTGGAAGGGGGCTGGCCCCCTCCCATATTTAGAACAGCGTCAGACCTTGAATTGGCGCAGCAGCCCATCAAGTTGCTCGCTCAACCCACGCAACTGCACACTCGCCTCACTCGACTGCTGCGCCGCCAGCGCGGTGCTGTGGGACAGCCCGGCGGCCTGGGTGACGTTCTGGTTGATGTCTTCGACCACGTGCGCCTGTTGCAGGGTGGCGCTGGCAATCGAGGCGTTCAGACCATTGAGGTTACGCAGGGCCTGGCCGATGGCCGTGAGGCTGGCCCCGGCCTGGCCGGCCTGCTCGATGGTCAGCTGGGACGCGCTGTGGCTGTCGCTGATGACCTTGACCGCCGCTTCCGAATGACCTTGCAGCCGCTCGATCATTACCTGGATTTCGGCGGTGGATTTTTGCGTGCGCTGGGCCAGCAGGCGCACTTCATCGGCGACGACCGCAAAGCCACGGCCTTGCTCGCCGGCGCGTGCGGCTTCAATAGCCGCGTTGAGCGCCAGCAGGTTGGTCTGGTCGGCAATCGAGCGAATCACTTCGAGCACGCCACCGATCTGCGTGCTTTCGCTGGACAGCGTGCGGATCACCTCCACGGCCTGACTGATGGTGCCGGAGAGCTGGTCGATCTGTTGCAGGCTGCTATCGATATTGACCTGGCCCTGCTGCGCCTGGGACTGGGCGTCGCGCATCTCGCTGGCGGCGTGTTCGGCATTCTTGGCCACGTCCTGCACGCCGTAAGTGACCTCATTGATCGCGGTGGCCACCAGTTCCATCTGCTGCGACTGCTGCTGGCTGCGGTCATGGGCCTGGGTGGCATTGCTGCCCAGCTCCAGGGAGGACTGGCCCAAGGCATTGGCACACACCTGCAACTCGCCCACCACCTGGCGCAGCTTGGCGGTAAAGCTGTTGAAGTGCTGGGACAGTTGGGTGACTTCGTCGCGGCCATGGGTGTCGAGGCGGCGGGTCAGGTCGCTTTCGCCACTGGCAATATTGGCCATGGCGTTTACGGCGGCCTGCAACGGCCGCACGATGCTGCGAGCGATCAGCGTCACCAGCAAACCCATCACCAGCGCGATGCCCAGCCCGATAAACGAGGCTTTCCACACTTGGCCGCTGAACTCCGTCTGCACATCGTCCACGTAGACGCCGGAGCCGATGATCCAGCCCCAGGGTTCGAACAGCTGGATATAGGAGGTTTTCGCCACGGGCGCTTCGGCACCCGGCTTCGGCCAACGGTAGTTGACGATCCCGGCGCCCTTGGCCTTGGCCAGCACCACGAACTCGTTGAATACCGCAAACCCGTCCGGGTCGCGGATGGCCGAGAGGTTCTGGCCGTCGAGCTTGGGGTTGGCCGGGTGCATGATCATCACGGGCGTCAGGTCGTTGATCCAGAAGTAATCGTCATGGTCATAGCGCAAGCCACGCACCGCGCTCAGCGCCTGTTTTTGCGCCGCTTCACGGGTCATTACGCCCGTGGTTTCCAGGCCGTGATAAAACGTCAGGATCCCGCTGGCGGTCTGTACCACGTGTTGGGTCTGCTGGCGCTTGGCCTGGTACAGGTCGTCGTGGATCTGCTTGAGCATCAGCAAACCCAGGGCCAGCAGCATCAGCACCGCGACTATCAGGATCAGCCAGAGCCTGCGGCTGATCGACATATTGCGCAAACTGTTCATCGTCCTGTCACTCCGGGCTTTTTATAATTGTGGGTGCCGCATCGACTTTTACGCCTTGTCTGATAGGCTTTCGGCCTGTATTCGGAAAACCTGAGTACTGCCTGATTTTTCACAAAATTTTTGCAGGCCGCGGTCGAGAATCAACGCCGGTGCCTTGTCGTCAGTGAACCACTAAAAAAGATTAATAAGGCATGCCGTAGAGCATGACCTTTGGGGGAAGTATGGATTTGTGGACCGCCATTCAGGCGCTGATTCTGGGTGTAGTTGAGGGGCTGACGGAGTTTTTGCCAATTTCCAGCACCGGCCACCAGATCATCGTCGCCGACCTGCTGGATTTCAGCGGTGACCGCTTCAACGCATTCAATATCATTATCCAGCTGGGCGCGATCCTGGCGGTGGTCTGGGAGTTTCGCGGGAAGATTTTCGAAGTGGTCACCGGCCTGCCGACGCAGCCCAAGGCGCGGCGCTTTAGCGTCAACCTGCTGATCGCGTTCCTGCCGGCCGTGGTGCTGGGAGTGATTTTCGCCGACCTGATTCATCACTACCTGTTCAACCCGATCACCGTGGCCACGGCGCTGGTGGTGGGCGGCGTGATCATGCTGTGGGCCGAGCGCCGCGAGCATGAAGTGCACGCAGAAAGCGTCGATGAGATTACCTGGAAGGACGCGCTGAAGGTCGGCCTGGCCCAGTGCCTGGCGATGATCCCGGGCACGTCGCGTTCGGGTTCGACGATTATCGGCGGCCTGCTGTTCGGTTTGTCGCGCAAGACCGCCACCGAGTTCTCGTTCTTCCTGGCCATGCCAACCATGGTCGGCGCCGCCGTGTATTCGGGCTACAAGTACCGCGACCTGTTCCAGCCCGCCGACCTGCCGGTGTTTGCCATCGGCTTTGTGACCTCGTTCATCTTCGCGATGATCGCGGTCAAGGGCTTGCTCAAGTTTATCGCCAGCCACAGCTACGCGGCGTTTGCCTGGTATCGCATTGCGTTCGGCTTGCTGATCCTGGCGACCTGGCAGTTCGGCTGGATCGACTGGGCAGCCGCCAAGGCATGACGATCCAGCACCCACGTCTCAAGGCGGCGATCTTTGTGCTGCTGTGCGCGGCGCCGCTGGTGGGAGCGGTATTGGTGTGGCTGCGTGGTGAGACGGTCATCCCGCTGCTGGCCTACGGCGTGGTCAGTGTGATGGCGTTTTTCCTGTACTGGAGCGACAAGCGCAAGGCCCGCACCGACCGCTGGCGCACCCCGGAAAACATCCTGCACGCCGTGGAGCTGGCAGGCGGTTGGCCGGGAGCGCTGGTCGCCCAACAGGTGTTTCGCCACAAGACGCGCAAGGTGTCTTATCAAGTGTTGTTCTGGGTCATCGTGCTGTTGCACCAGGTGTTCTGGCTGGACCAGTTGTTCCTCGGCGGCACGCTGGTTTCAGTCCTCTAAAAGCAAGCCGATCTGCGTGCGCTTGGGCAGCTTGCTCACCACCAACTGGTGGGAGCGCTGCAACAGGCCACACAGCTCCTCGGCACCCAGCGGGTAGGGCGTGTTCATGATGATCCACTGTGCCCGCGCCAGGTACGGCGCCGGGTGGATGCCAGGGCGGTCCACATGGCCGAGGAACAGCGCCTTGTCGACCTTGAACGCCAGCGAATCACCGCGCAGGTTTTGCAGGGCGAACATCTTGTTGCCGGCAATCGAAAATACCCGCACGCCGCCCCATTTATAATCCTCACGCGCGCCGGGCAGGCTCAGGCAGAACTGCGCGACTTGTGCTTCGGTCATGTTCATAACAGGCGATCTCCACAGCCCTTGAAGCCTTCTTCCAGGTAATCGATCCAGGCACGAATGGCCGGCAATACCCCGCGCCGATGCGGGTACACGGCTTGCAGCCAGCCGCCCGGCAAGGACCATTGCGGCAGCAATTGCACCAAACGGCCGCTGGCCAATTCCTCTTCGCAGTACATCATCGGCAGCACGGTAAAGCCCAGGCCCATGATCGCGCTGGCTTTGCGCACGATAAAATCATCGATGCCCAGCCGTGCCTCCATCACCAGGTCATGGGGGTTGCCCTGGGGGTCGAGGATGCGCTGGTGCACCATGCGGTCGGGTTCGAGGGCGCCGAGTATCGGCAGTTGCTTGAGGTCTTCGAGGGTGCTGACCTGCCGCTCGCGCATGAAGCCGGGGCTGGCGACCAGCACGGTTTGCGCCTGGCGCAGGCGTTTGGTCACCAGCAGCGGGTCTTCGTCGCCCAGCTCACGTACGCGCAGGGCCACGTCGATGCCTTCTGCCACCAGGTCGACGCGACGGTTGACCAGGGTCATTTCCAGCTGCACTTGGGGGTGAGCGGCGAGAAACCCGGCGACCAGTTCCGGCAGGATGTGCTGGGCCATGCCCACCGGGCAACTGACCCGCAGCCGCCCGCGCGGTTCGCTGGACATGCTGGCCACGGCCTCGTCGGCCATTTCCGCTTCCAGCAACATTGCCTGGCAATGACGCAGGTAGCGTTCGCCGACGGCGGTGAGGGTCAATTGGCGCGTGGTGCGTTGCAGCAGGCGCGCGCCCAGGCGTTCCTCCAGCTCGGCGATGCGCCTTGAAAGCCGCGACTTGGGAATCCCCAACAGCCGCCCGGCCGCCGCGAAGCCGCCGGCTTCCACGACTTTGGCGAAATAGTAGAGGTCGTTGAGGTCTTGCATGGTCAGCCTATTGTCCTGTCAGTGGGACGAACTATCCGCGTCTGACGCTCGCAAATCCACCACAAAAACAGCCAGCGCCTTGCGGGGGCTGGCCGTTTCGAAGCGGCGCGCTTAGAACTGCGCACCCGCCATCAGCACATACTTCACATGCACGTACTCTTCGATCCCGTAGTAACTGCCCTCGCGGCCATAGCCGGATTGTTTGATACCGCCGAAGGGAATCGATGCGGTGCCCACCGAGCCTGAGTTGAGAATCACCATGCCGGCCTCCAGTTGGCGTGACAGGCGCAGCGACCGACCCAGCGCGCTGGTGTAGGCGTAGGCGACCAGACCGTACTCAGTCTGGTTGGCGCGGGCGATGACTTCCTCTTCATTCTGGAACGAATAGATCGCGAACACCGGCCCGAAGATTTCCTCGGTGGCCAAGGGTGAGTCGTCGCGCAGCCCCGTCAACACAGTGGGTTCGTAGAACAAGCCGCCCCTGGCGTGGGGCTTGCCGCCCATCAGCACCGTGGCGCCGGCCGCCTTGGCGTCTTCCACCAGACGTACGACTTTGTCGAACCCTGCTTGATTGACCAGCGGCCCGACCACGAAGTCTTCGCGCAAGCCTTGGTCGACGTCGATGCGTGCGACGGCAGCCTTTAGCCGCTTGAGGAAATCTTCGAGGATCGTGTGCTGTACGAAGATTCGGTTCGGCGAGATACACACCTGGCCCGAATTGCGCAGCTTGGCGCTGACCAGGCCGCTGACCGCCTCGTCCAGATTGGCGTCCTGGAACACGATAAACGGCGCATTGCCGCCGAGCTCCAGGGTCATTTTCTTGATGGTCGCCGCGCATTGTGCCGCGAGTAATCTGCCGATACCGGTGGAGCCGGTAAACGAGATTTTACGGATACGCGGGTCGCCGGTGAGGATCAAGCCGATGTCTTTGGGGTCGCCGATCAACACTTCGAACACGCCGGGTTCGATACCCGCCTTGCGTGCGTATTCGAGCAATTTAAGGGCCGTCAGCGGCGTGTCCTCGGCGGGCTTTATCACCATGGTGCAGCCTGCGGCGAGGGCCGTGGCGACTTTGCGGGTGATCATCATGAACGGAAAGTTCCACGGCGTGATGGCGGCGACCGGGCCAATGGCTTCCTTGGTCACCACCACGTTGGCGTTGCGGTCGTGGGTGGGAAGGGTGTCACCGTAGACGCGTTTGGCTTCCTCGGCATACCACTCGATAAAGCCCAGGCCATAGTCGATTTCGCCACGGGCTTCGGTCAGGCATTTGCCGTTTTCGCGGCAGAGCAATTCGGCAAAGGCTTCCTTGTCGGCTTTGACGCTGTCGTGCCAGCGCCGCAGGATCTCGCTGCGTTCCCTGGCGAGCTTGCCGGACCACGCGGGAAAGGCCGCGCAGGTTCGGTCGACGGCGGCCTTGACCTCGGCCTGAGTGTGTGTGGCAAGGCGGCTGATTTCTTCGCCGGTGGCAGGGTTATAGACGATAAGCATGGGAAAACTCCGAGGGCTGAACGTACGGGTTCAGGCTACGGAAGTACCGCGCTGCAGCGAATATCCATTCCAATGTGCTGATTGCCTATTCCTATAAGCGCGTAGCGTTTGGCCCATGTGAAAGGTTAACGTGCTGTTTTCGCGCACGAGCCACCAGCCATGGGCCGCACCCAAAAAATCATCGAGCTGATGGGCGCCCTGGCGCCTGTCGAAGGCTATAACCTCAGCGCCCTGGACGACGTGCGCTTCCTGCGCTCGAATCAGCCATTGCACCGGGTTCCAGTGCTCTATGACCCAGGCATTGTGATCGTGTGCCAGGGCCGCAAGCGCGGGTATCTGGGGGAAGAGATTTACCTCTACGACGCCCAGCATTACCTGGTGGTGTCGGTGCCTGTACCGTTCACCATGGAAACCGAAGCCAGTGAAGCCGAGCCGATGCTGGCGGTGTACCTGAGGCTGGATTTCACCCTGGCCGCCGAGCTGATGGTCGCGCTGGATGACTTCCCGCAGTTGGTCGAGGCAAAGCCCAGAGGCATGTATTCCTCGCCTATGGATGATTTGTTGAGTGAATCGTTGCTGCGATTCCTCGAGGCCATGCGCGTGCCGATGGATGCGCAGATACTTGGCCCGGCGCTGATGCGCGAAATCTACTACCGCATCATCACCGGCGAGCAGGGCGGTTCGATGCGCGCCGCGCTGAACCGCCAAGGTCAGTTCGGCAAGGTGGCGCGCGCGATTCGCAAGATCCATGGGTGTTATCACCAGCACCTGGACGTGGAAGATCTGGCTCGGGAAGCAATGATGAGCGTGCCGAGTTTTCACGCACATTTTCGGGCGGTCACCGATACCTCACCCATGCAGTACCTCAAGTCCACCCGCTTGCACCAAGCGCGTCTCTTGATGCTGCGCAGCGATATCACCGCCGCCACGGCGTGCGCCAAGGTCGGTTATGAAAGCGCATCGCAGTTCAGCCGGGAGTTCAAGCGCTTTTTCGGGCGCACCCCGCAGGCAGAGATTCAGTGGATGAAACGCACGTATGCGTTGCCGACACCGGCTCCCGGCTCGATTTATGTGTCGTCCCACTGATCACTGTCCTGCTGGCGGGACGAATAGTCGCGTTTCAGCCCTCTAATCGTTTATTGGCTTCATGTGTAGGATTAACTCCACTTGATCGCCGCGCTGCGATCCTCACTTGGAGAAACCACATGAAACTCTTGCATATCGATTCCAGCATCCTCGGCGACAACTCGGCTTCCCGTCAGCTCAGCGTGGGTGTGGTCAAGGCCTGGCAAGCGGCTGAGCCAGGTGTGGAAGTGACCTACCGCGACCTCGCCAGCGAAGGCATCAACCACTTTTCCGGCGCGACCTTGGGCGCCTTGGGCACCGCCGCTGAACTGCGCGATGCCGCGCAAAAGCACGAAGCTGAGTTGAGTGCGTCGTCGCTGGCTGAATTCCTCGCCGCCGATGCCGTGGTGATTGGTGCGCCGATGTACAACTTCACCATCCCCACCCAGTTGAAAGCCTGGATCGACCGCATCGCCGTCGCCGGTCAAACGTTCCGCTACACCGAAGCCGGCCCGGAAGGCCTGTGCGGCAACAAGAAAGTCATCATCGTGTCCACCTCCGGCGGCCTGCATGCCGGCCAGGCGTCGGGCGCTGCCCATGAAGGCTACTTGAAGCTGCTGTTCGGCTTCCTCGGCATCACCGACATCGAAATCGTGCGTGCCGAAGGCCTGGCCTACGGTGATGAAGTGCGCAGCAAAGCCCTGAGCGACGCCAACGCGCAAATCAGCGAGCAATTGTTCGCCGCCGCGTAAGGCTTGTGTAAATTTCGCCTTCGCTCGGTTTCAATCTGAAGCCGGGCGCCTAAACTCTGTATTCTGGCCGCCGCAAAACGACCAGCGTACGGAGTTTTTTCGTTTGCCCGCTGTCACTACTTTGGCCCAGGTTATGCACACATGGGTATATCAGCCGGTGCGAGCGCCTTGAACCATGGACTTTTCAAATAGATGTGCCGCAGATGTTGAACATCGTCATGCCGCGAGGGTGGACATCCTCATGATGCGTCTTTGTGCTGTTATGGTTCTTTCCCTGCTTGGCGGCCTGATTTCAGTGCACGCCGCGCCTGCGCCGCACCCGCATTGGAGTGTGGGCTTCCATCGCATGACGTTTCTCGATCCGCTCGACCTGCAGCCGATGAAAGCCGTCGCCTTTTACCCTTCCACCGGCCTTGAGCACACCACTGAGTTGGGTGCCTACCACGTCGCGGCCACCGAAGATTCCAAGATCGCCATCGGGCGTTTTCCGATGTTGATGCTGTCCCATGGCAACACCGGCACGCCGTTGGCCCTGCATGACCTGGCCACCTCCCTGGCGCGCAAGGGGTTTGTGGTGGTGGCGGTGCTGCACCCCGGCGACAACTACAAGGACCACAGCCGCCTGGGCACGGTGAGCAACTTGTATGGTCGCCCGATCCAGATCTCCGAGGCCATCACGGCGACCCTGGGCGACCCGATGCTGTCGCCGTTCGTCAACGTCGATCAGGTGGGGGTTATCGGATACTCGGCGGGCGGCGAAACCGCGTTGATCCTGGCCGGCGCCAAGCCGGAGTTCGACCGTCTGCGCCGCTATTGCCAGGAGCGCCCGGAAGACCGCGATGCCTGCACCACCAAAGGCGAACTGGTGGTTGACCGTGACGACCTGCAACCGCAAGCCGACCCGCGCATTCATGCCTTGATGCTGATGGCGCCGCTGAGCCTGATGTTCGGCCGCCACACCCTGGCCGATGTGCATGTGCCGGTGCTGCTCTACAGCGGCGATGGCGACAAGCTGGTAGCCGTGGATAAGAACGCCGCCGCCCTGGCGCGCAAGCTGCCGGAACCGCCGGACTTCAAGCTGCTGGCCGGGGCAGGGCACTTTGTGTTCATGGCGCCGTGTGACAGTGATCAATTGGCGGCAATGCCGGCGATCTGCACAGATGCCGATGGGGTTGACCGCGAAGGCATTCATCGCGACCTGATCTCCGAGGCCGGGCGTTTTTTCAGCCACACCCTCGGCCAATCCACCCGCGCCGGCTTGCAAACGGCTGATCAGTAAGCGCGACGCTTGAGCAGCAGCGTCAGGCCCAGGGCGCTGACGGACAGCAATGCGGCGCAGAAGAAAATCCAGCCGTAGCCGAGGTTCAAGGCCACGGCGCCCATCAGTGGCCCGGCAATCGCCAGGGCCAGATCGAAAAACACCGCATAGGCACTCAAACCCGCGCCACGGCTGCTGTTGGGCACCTGCTTGATGGCCTCCACGCCGAGTGCCGGGTACACCAGCGACAGGCCAAAACCGGTCAGCCCGGCACCGATCAATGCGACGCCGGTGGAGGGGGCCAGCCATAGCAGCGTCAGGCCCACGGCCTCGATGGTCATGCAGGCAATCGCCGCGCTGAAGCCGCCGAAACGGCTGATCGCCGAGATAAACACCAGCCGCGATAGGATAAAGCACACGCCAAACACCGTGAGGCAGTACGCCGCGCCGGCCCAGCCGCGATTGAGGTAATACAGCGTGATAAACGTGGTGAGCGTACCGTAGCCGATCGAGGCCAGGCACAGGCTGGTACCAAACGGCGCAATGCGCCCGAACACCGCCCAGAACGGCAGGCGTTCGCCGCGCACCACCGGCACCGAGGGCTTATTGCGGATCAGCACCAGGCCCAGCGCCGACAACAGCGACAGCGCAATGCCCAGGCTGGTGTAGCCATATTGCGCGACCATCACCACGCCCAGCGGCGCACCAATGGCGATGGCGCCGTAGGAGGCAATGCCATTCCAGGAGATCGAACGGGCAGTGTGTTCGGCACCCACCGCGCCCATGCACCAACTGATGGTGCCCACACCGATCAGCCCTTGCGCGACGCCGAGCAGCAGCCGGCCGACAATCAGGATGCCCAGGCTGAGGCTGGGCATGCTCTCGACCAATGTTGCGAAAAACGTCAGCACGCCACTCACCAGAATACCGGCCAAGCCCAGCACAATCGCGCGCTTGGTGCCGACGTTGTCGGACATGCGCCCGGCCATGGGCCGGCTGAGCAGGGTGGCCAGGTACTGCGAGCCGATGGTCACGCCGGCCACCACCGCGCTGAACCCCAATTGCTCATGCACATAGCCCGGGATGACCGCAATCGGCAAGCCTATGCAGATGAATGCGATGAAGGTATAGAAGACGATGGAGACGATCTGCAGGGTGATCGACAGGGAGCTGGGGGCGGCGTCAGACATGGGCACTCGTTCGCGGGCGGGCGGTGAGGGCATGATGGCAAGGGCCTGGGGGAAAAGGAAGCAGGCTAACTACCTTTAGTTGGGGGAAGCTGACCGGCTTTATTTGTGGCGAGCAGGCTTGCCCTGCGTTGGGCTGCGCAGCGGCCCCAATAAAAAACACCGCGTTCTGCCAGGCAGAACGCGGTGTTTGATTTCAGGGCTGCTGCGCAGCCCAGCACAGGGCAAGCCTGCTCACCACAACGAGCCTGTTGATCTGCACAACAAGCCAGCTCACGCCTGTGGCGTTATTTAGAACACCACGCCCTGGCTGCGCAGGTAGTCGTCATAAGTGCCGCTGAAGTCGATCACGCCGCTGGCGCTCAACTCAATGATGCGGGTGGCCAGGGACGATACGAACTCACGGTCGTGGCTGACAAAGATCAGCGTGCCCGGATAGTTCTCCAGCGCCAGGTTCAGCGCTTCGATGGATTCCATGTCCAAGTGGTTGGTCGGTTCGTCCATGATCAGCACGTTCGGCTTTTGCAGGATCAGCTTGCCGAACAGCATGCGGCCTTGCTCACCACCGGAGATCACCTTGACCGACTTGAGGATCTCGTCGTTGGAGAACAGCATGCGGCCCAAAGTACCGCGAATCATTTGTTCGCCTTGAGTCCACTGGCCCATCCAGTCGAACAGGCTCATGTCGTCTTCAAAGTCGGAAGCGTGGTCCTGGGCGTAGTAGCCCAGTTCTGCGGCGTCGGTCCACTTGATGCTGCCGGCGTCCGGGGTCAGCTCGTTGACCAGGGTGCGCAGCAGGGTGGTCTTGCCGATACCGTTCGGGCCGATGATCGCCACGCGCTCGCCGGCTTCAACCTGGAAGCTGAAGTCCTTGAACAGCGGCTTGCCGTCGAAGCCTTTGGCCATTTTTTCGACCATCACAGCCTGGCGGTGCAGCTTTTTGGTTTGCTCGAAACGAATGAACGGGCTCACGCGGCTCGAAGGCTTGACCTCGGCCAGCTGGATCTTGTCGATCGCCTTGGCGCGCGAAGTGGCCTGCTTGGCTTTCGAGGCGTTGGCCGAGAAGCGGCTGACGAACGATTGCAGCTCGGAGATCTGCGCTTTCTTCTTGGCGTTGTCCGACAGCAGTTGCTCGCGGGACTGGGTCGCCACGGTCATGTACTCGTCGTAGTTGCCCGGGAACAGGCGCAGCTCGCCGTAGTCCAGGTCAGCCATGTGGGTGCACACGCTGTTCAGGAAGTGACGGTCGTGAGAGATGATGATCATCAGGCTGGAGCGCTGGGTCAGAATGTTTTCCAGCCAGCGGATGGTGTTGATGTCCAAGTGGTTGGTCGGTTCGTCGAGCAACAGCACTTCAGGGTCGGAGAACAGCGCCTGGGCCAGCAGTACGCGCAGTTTCCAGCCTGGCGACACTTCGCTCATCGGGCCGAAATGCTGTTCCAGGGGAATACCCAGGCCCAGCAGCAGCTCACCGGCCCGGGATTCGGCGGTGTAGCCGTCCATCTCGGCGAATTCGGTTTCCAGCTCGGCCACGGCCATGCCGTCGTCTTCGCTCATTTCCGGCAGCGAGTAGATACGGTCGCGCTCGGCCTTGACCTTCCACAGCTCCTCGTGGCCCATGATCACGGTGTCGAGCACGGTGAATTCTTCGTAGGCGAACTGGTCCTGGCGCAGTTTACCCAGGCGTACGTTCGGCTCCAGCATGACCTGTCCGCCGGACGGATCGAGGTCACCGCCGAGGATTTTCATGAAGGTCGACTTGCCGCAACCGTTGGCACCGATCAAACCATAACGGTTGCCTGCGCCGAACTTGACCGAAACGTTCTCGAAGAGCGGCTTGGCGCCGAACTGCATGGTGATGTTAGCTGTGGAGATCAATTACTTTACCTATCAATGGGTTGCGAGCGTGGCGGCAGGAGCCTTCAGGCATGCGTCAACAGCGACATCAAGGCGCGAAACCCGGTCGCTGAGCAGAGGATTTTGGATGTGTATTGGAATTTGGCGCGCATTGTCGCATATGTCAGGCGACAGTTGTATGGCGAGCGCGGGAAGGTTTCGCCAAGGTCTCGGGCATCGCCAGCGATAACAACGCCAACGCCAGCGCGGCGACGCCCGCCAGGGTCATGAACGCGGCATTATAACCGGCCAGTTGCACCACGAAACCGGCCAGGCTGCTGCTCAGCGCCGCGCCCAGGCCAAACACCGTGGACAGCGCACCCAGGCTCACATTGAAGCGGCCGGTGCCTTGTGTCAGGTCCTTGACGATCACCGGGAACAGCGCGCCGAAAATCCCCGCGCCGATGCCGTCGAGCATCTGCACGGCGACTAGCCAATAAGGGTCGTCGGACAGGGTGTACAGCACACCGCGCAGCGGCAAAATCAGGAAACCGGCCAGCAACAGCGGCTTGCGCCCCCATACGTCGGCCTTGAGACCCACCAGCCAGGCCATCGGCACCATCACCAATTGCGCGGCGACGATGCAGGCCGAGGTCAGCGGCGTGGCCATCTGCAGGTTGATCTGCGACAGCTTCTGGCTGACCAGCGGCAGCATGGCGGCATTGGCCAAGTGGAACAGTGCGCAGCAGATCGCGAACACCAGCAGCGGCCGGTTGGCCAGCAACACTTTAACGCCGGACGGTTGTTCGTGGTCGTTGGCGTGGGCCGGGTCGAAGCCGCGGGCGACTTCGTGATCGATGGCCGTGGCCGACACGCAACTGACCGCGACGATACTGGCCGCCGCCATAAAGGCCATCAGGTAAAACACCACCACGGGTCCAAACAGGTAAGCCAGCCCGCCCGCCAGCAAGGCGGCCACGGCATTGCCGGCGTGATTGAAGGTTTCGTTGCGCCCGGTGCGCCGGGTGAACGCACGTGGCCCGGTGATGCCCAGGGAAATCGCGGAAATTGCCGGGGCGAACACCGACGCGGCGATGGCACTGGCCGCCTGGGTCAGCGCGACCAGGCTGAATGAACTGACGAAAGGCAGCACCAGGCAACTGACGGTCACCAGAATGGCGGCGACTGCAATCACCGCGCGCTTGCTGCGTGTGCGGTCGATCAGTGCGCCCGCCGGGCCCTGGGTGATCAATGCCGCAATGCCCGCCAGGGTCATGACCACGCCAATACTGGCCGGGTCCCACTTGTGCACGGCCAGCAGGTAGATGGCCAGGTAGGGTCCAAGGCCATCGCGTACATCGGCCAGGAAAAAATTCAGGCTGTCCAGGGACAGCGCGTTGCGCAGGTCTGCGTCTTTGGCCATGGCGGAGTCTTCGCGAAGGATGTTCAACGGCTGAACACCCGTTGCGTTAGTGACCTGCGTGCTACCGGTTAAGTTTCGCGCGCTTGCCAGGGTTTTAACGCGACCTGAGCCGTATTGCACAAGGCAAAAAAAAAGCCCGCGATAAGAGGCGGGCTAAGGGCTTCACTGGAGTAGGTAGGCTTCACCCTATAGACCTGGAAGTGAAGGCTTTGTGAAAATGCGGTCGCACGTTCGGACAGCTTGACGATCAGGCGCGCCGCACGAAAGTGCGCATGGTTTGACCTGCGCCAGTCTTGAACGTGATTGGGCGGGGCATACTTTCATCCGCGGCAATGAACACAAATTCATCCCCTTCAAGGCGATAACTGGCGGGCAGAAGCTTACCGGCGTCCTCGCCTGTAGCGTCGACCCAAGTAATGCTTTTGGGAACAGTGGTGCTGTCCAGGAAAAACCGGCCAGCCAATAACACCTCGCCTTGCACTGTCTTTACTTCGAAGCGGTCTCCCTGGATGGTGGTGATTGCACCCGGGGCGCTGTGGGCATCGACGGGGTTCAGCACGCCGTTGTCTTCAAGTGAGATTTGCTCCCAGGCACCTTGAAGGGCGTGAAAATCCGGATCTGAAATGGGTGACATCCAATTTCCTTTTGCTGAAGGCTAATCGCCATTTTTTATGGACAATGCGTTGGGTTAAGCGCTCATGGGTGAAATTGTAGGAATATTCCTATTTTTTCAATTTATTAGCTTTTTTTTCTTCTCAGACAGGCGATTAGGGTTATTTTGCCTGGCCGCTGGGTAACGTCTCGTAACGGATCGTCTACGCGCGGAGTGTCTGTCAATCAAGATACCCGTGGCATTGGCATGAATCCCTTACCGACGTCGGTAGGAGCGTTCATTGAATTGGGTGATCTCTTTGCCGGCAGAGGGTCACGTAAATTGTGTGCCCGGACGTTGCCCCTGTTTATCTTGTTGTTTCAGGTCTGTGTTTTTGGACGCTGATTTCAACTCTTCAGGGTGTATGAACTTTGAACAACACTCCCCAGCTACATCAACTTATTCCATCGGAAGAAATCGACCTGTTTGATCTGTTCAACGCGATCTGGAAGCAAAAAAAATGCGTGATCGGATGCGCAGTCCTCGCGGGCCTTCTGGGAGTAGGCTACGCATTGCTGGCGCCGAGGGTTTACCAGGTCAGCAGTGTGCTGCGGCCTGCTGCAATCAATCAGCTGGATGCGCTGAACCGGTCCGAGGTCTACACCTTGCCACCGGCCGACGCGTTGGCCAAAGTGGCGATGCAACTGGATTCCTATGAGGCCCGGCTGGGCTTCTTCAGGGCCAACCCCGCGCTTTTTGAAGCGTTTCAACGCCCCGGGCAAAGCCTGGAGCAGAGCTTTGAAGCCTTCAATCGCGATGCTATCAAGTTGGTAATGCCGGACCCAAAACAACCCGATGCATTCAATCGCTATGTTCGCCTGGAAATGCAGTACCCCAAGGGCATTGACGGCGTGGCTATTCTCAACGGGTTCGTCGACTACGCCATTGCGCTGGAGCGCGAACAGGTGGGGGCTGACCTCAAAGTGATCGTCAACAACCGCCTCAATGAGCTCCAGGGCAAGATCGAAGCGGCACGGGTCAATTACGAGACTGCTAAAGAATCGAAGATTGCCCAGTTGCTCGAGGCCGATAACGTCAAACGCGCTCGGTTGCAGGACGAACTGACCGCCTTGCGCTTGCAACTCAAAGCGGAGCGCACCAGTCACCTGGCAGAGTTGGACGAGGCGATCTCGATTGCCAAGTCTGTCGGCATCAAGAGCCCCACCGCGCCCTCCGTCATGGGGGCCGATGCAACAGGTGGCTCAAACCAGGTGATGCGTACCGTCGTGACTAACCAGAAAGTGCCGCTGTACTTCATGGGCAGCGAGGTACTGTCGGCTGAGCGTGCCGCGCTGCGTCAGCGAACCAACGACGATTTCACTAATAGGCGAGTGGCCGAGATTGGCAAGGAGTTGCGCATGCTCGACGTCAATCGCGAAGTCGAGGTACTCAATAACCGCAAGAATGAAGATGTTTTCCTGCAGGACGTTGAACCGCTGTGGGCCGAAGATGCTCGGCTGCGCAGCTTGAATATCGATATGAGCGCGCTGAAACTGGTGACTGTGGACCGCCAGGCCCAGGAACCTTTGAGCCCGATCAAACCCAGGGGCGCGATGGTCATTGCATTAAGCCTGATGGCCGGATTGATGCTGGGAATCCTGGTGGCATTTATGCGGCATTTCATCCAACAACGACGCGAAAACGGGCCTTCTACGCGGGCCTATGAGAGCCGCCTACCGCGTCCATAAGGCAGCGCAGACGCCTCGCGGGTGGCTATCAAGGACGCCCGCCGAGGTACCCGCAGCGCACATTCACTCGACAGCTTTTCACAATTCTTAGTTAACTTTTGGTTACAAACTGTGGCTAAATAACGCTCAATGGTCGGGAACCGAGCTGTTATCCAGCCCCCGCACCCAATGTGTGAATTGTGATTTCAGGTGCTGCTATCCATCCTCGGCCGTCGTGGGCGCGCAGGAGCAGCCTGTTCTCTTCTGACGTGTGACGAAATCCCTTGAAACTCATCATTGTTGTTCTCTACGTTGCCTCCATCGCGTATGTACACCTGCGTGGCCGGGTGCGACACAAGCTGGGTCGCCAACTCAGTGATCATTCGACCTTTCTGGCCCCGATCAACTGCTTCCTCTATCTGTTCTCCAAACTGCCCAGCCGACCGTATCTGTCGCCCGGTGATTTCCCCGACCTGAGCCCGTTGCAGGCGCACTGGGAGGAAATTCGCCAGGAAGGCCAGAACCTAATGCGCGCGGGTGAGATCAAGCGCTCGGACCAATACAACGACGTCGGCTTCAACTCGTTCTTCAAATCCGGCTGGAAACGTTTTTACCTGAAATGGTACGGCGACAGCCACCCATCGGCGATGAAGCTGTGCCCGCGCACCACCGAGCTGGTGCAGAGCATTGGTTCGATCAAGGCCGCGATGTTCGCCGAGCTGCCACCAGGCTCGAAGCTAGTGCGCCATCGTGACCCGTATGCCGGTTCGTATCGCTATCACCTGGGCCTGGATACCCCGAACGATCCAGGCTGCTACATCAACGTGGACGGCGAAAACTACTACTGGCGCGACGGCGAGCCGGTGATGTTCGACGAGACCTACATTCATTACGCCGAAAACACCACCCAGCAGAATCGCATCATCCTGTTTTGTGATATCGAGCGGCCCATGAAATATCGCTGGGCTGCGGCGTTCAATCGCTGGTTCAGCCGTCACGTAATGGCGGCTGCGGGCTCCCCCAACGACGCCGGGGACAAGACCGGAGGGTTGAACCGCGCCTTTACCCGCCTGTACAAAATCCGTTTGCGCGGCAAAGAGCTGAAAAAGCGCAACCGTACGCGTTACTACCTGGAAAAATGGGCGATTTTCGCGGCCTTGCTGGCCCTGTTCGTGCTTATCTAGGACCGGCCTGGGCGCTCACTCCGGTGGCGTGGCGCCCAGCTTGTCCCACATCTTTTTGCTGATCTTCTGGCGATTGGCGTAACCGGCCCACGGATCAGATTTCAACCCTTGCAAACGCTCCTGCAGATTGGCCACCGTCCATTGTTGAGCGCCACGTAACCCTTTCAATTCCTCGCGGCTGACCGGCACCGACACCGGCAGGCCCGGCCGTGCCCGCACCGAATACGCGGCCACCGTGCTGGCGCCACGCGCATTGCGCAGGTAGTCGATAAAGATCTTGCCGACGCGGTTTTTCGGCCCTGAAGTCGCAGTAAAACGCTCAGGCAGTTGCTGCGTCATGAACTGCGCGATGGCTTTGGCGAAGGCTTTTACCGAGTCCCAGCCATCGCGCCGTGCAAGCGGTATGACCAGGTGCAAGCCTTTGCCGCCGCTGGTCTTGACGAAGGCCTCCAGGCCCAGTTCGTCGAGCACTGACAAGGTCAGTTGCGCGGCTTCGAGCATGGCTTTCCAGGGCAGCGCGGGGTCTGGGTCGAGGTCCAGTACGAAGAGGTCGGGCGTCTCGATTTTGTCTGCGGTGGCGCCCCAAGTGTGTAATTCAACCGTGCCCATTTGTACGGCGCCGAGCAGGGCGTTCACGCTATCGATCTCCATCAGGCGTGCATGGCCTGGGTCCAGCGCCTGATCGAGTTGCTTGATGTTGGGGATCGCCAGGCGTTCTGAATGCTTCTGGAAAAACTGCTCGCCTTCGATGCCTTCCGGCGCTCTGAGCAACGAAACGGGACGATTGTGCAGAAACGGCAGCAGCCATTCACTGATGCCCTCGTAGAACTGCGCCAGTTGCTGCTTTTGCGTGCCGCTTTGTGGGTCGATGACCCGGTCGGGGTGGGTGATGTTCACGCCGCTGGTCTTTTTGGTCCTGGGCGCGGCCGTCAGGGATTTGGCTGTGCGCGGTTGCTCATGAATGATCTGCGCGGCCGGCTTGTCGGTGCGCATGCCCACAAAGGCCGCCTGACGCACCACGCCCTCACGGGTCCACTCGGCAAACTGCACCTCGCCAACCAGGCTCGGTTCCACCCAATGCACGCCGCGTGCCTGGGCGCTGGTGAGCGGTTTTGCCAGTGGCGAGGCCTTGCGCTCAATGGGGGTGAGCTGCGCATAGATATTTTTCAGCGCGGCCTGATCAAAGCCAGTGCCCACGCGTCCGGCATACACCAGCCCGGAATCATCGTTGACGGCCAAGAGCAGCGCGCCAAAACCGCTGCGCGAACCCTGTGGGCGGGTATAGCCGACGATCACGAATTCCTGGCGCAAGCGGCATTTGAGCTTGATCCAGTCAGCGCTGCGCCTGCAGACGTAGGGGCTGCCGATGCGCTTGCCGATCACGCCCTCCAGGGCCAAGTCGCAGGCGCTTTCGAAGATATCGCGCTGGTTGGCGGCAAAGGCCTCGGAGAAACGCAGCAATTTGCTGCGGCTACCGTCCAGGGCTGCCTTGAGCGCAGCTCGGCGTTCCTCCACCGGCGCTCCGCGCTGATCGGCGCCGTCCAGAAAAGGCGCGTCGAACAGGTAATAGACAATGTCCAGGCTGCGGCCGATATCAAAGGCGTTCTGCAGCGCCTGGAAGTCCGGCAGGCCGTCGCCATTGAGGCTGACGACCTCGCCATCGAGCCAGCTGTCCTTGAGCTTGAGCGCCTGCAACGCCTTGGCCTGGCGCGGCAGGCGTTCGGTCCAGTCGTGGCCATTGCGGGTAAACAGGCGCACTTCGCCGTCGCGGATGCGCGCCAGCATGCGGTAACCGTCGAACTTGATTTCGTATTGCCAATCGCCCTCCGGCGCGCGCTCTACCAGGGTTGCCAGTTGCGGGCTGAATTGCTCGGGGAGGGCGCCGCCGGCCTTTTCAGGTTTTGTACGCGGCTTGGTTTTGGCCTTGGCTTTGGTTTTTGGCTTGCCGACCGATGCATCGCTGAGCACGCTTTTCGGTTCGGCTTCGACAATGTCGTAGTCGGCGGCGGGGCGTGCCTGCGGGTCTTTCTCCTTGATCAGCAGCCACTGTTCTTTATCGCCGCTGCCCTTGAGCCGCGTGCGTACCAGGGTCCAGTCGCCCGAGAGTTTCTCGCCGACCAGGGTGAACTTGAGCTTGCCGGCAGCGTAGGCCTTGCGCGGGTCGTCGTGGGGTTGCCAGACGCCGCGGTCCCACACGATCACATCGCCGGCGCCATACTGCCCGGCCGCAATACTGCCCTCGAAACTGGCATAACTCAGGGGGTGGTCTTCAACATGCACCGCCAGGCGCTTCTGGCTCGGGTCCAGGCTTGGGCCCTTGGGCACGGCCCAGCTGAGCAGCACGCCGTCGAGTTCCAGGCGAAAGTCATAGTGCAGGTTGCGTGCGTCGTGCTTCTGGATCACAAAGCTCAGCGCCTGCGCCTTGCGCTTGCTGGCAGGGGCGCTGCCGGCCGGTTCGGCGGTGATCTCGAAGTCGCGTTTACGGTTGTATTCGCTCAGGGGCTTTGCCATGTGCTTCTCCCGCGTATGGCTGGCTCAAGAGGCCTTTTTGCTGGACTTCTTCGCGGCAGGTTTTTTCGCCGCCGGTTTGCCGGCCAGGCTGCGTTTGAGCAATTCCGTCAGGTCGATGACATCGGCCGACTTACGCTCTTCGCTGGCTTCCTGGGATTCCACGTCCTCGATCTTGCCGGCCTTGGCTTTCTTCGCCACCAACGCCATGATTTTTTCCTGGAAGCTGTCGCGGTATTCCTCAGGCTGCCAGTCAGCGCTCATGTCTTCCACCAAGCGCTTGGCCATGTCCAACTCGCCCTTGGCCAGGCTGGGCTTGGTCACGTCAGTGCCGAGTTCCAGCTCATCCAGGCTGCGCACTTCGGCAGGCCAACGCAGCATGACCAGCACCAGGGCCGACTCCAGTGGCATCAACGCGGCCAGGTGCTGCTTGGTGTGCAGCACCACGTTGGCCAGGGCAACCTTGCCGGTTTTTTTCAGGGTTTCACGCAGCAATGCGTAAACCTTGCCGCCGCGTTTGTCGGGCGCCAGGAAGTAGGGCGTGTCGATGTTCTGCAGGGGGATCTGGTCGCTGTCAACGAACGCAATAATCTCGATGGTCTGGGTCGACTTAGGATGCGCCGAGCGGATCTCGTCTTCGCTGAGCACCACGTACCGGCCTTTTTCGAAGGCCACGCCCTTGACGATATTTTCCTTGGTGACCTCCTTGCCGGTGGTCTTGTTGATGCGTTTGTAGCCGACCGGGTCCATGCTGCGCTTGTCCAGCCAGTCGAAATCCACGCCTTGGGAGGAAGTGGCCGAGACCAGTGACACCGGGATATGAACCAAGCCAAAACTGATGGCGCCTTTCCAGATTGAGCGTGGCATACGTGCGATTCCTTTAGCTGAGGCTGTCTTCTGGTGACTCGAAGGCTGTATGAAAAGTTTCCCCGGACCGTGCCATAAGCAGACACGCGGACAGATCGTGTTACACCTGATGAGAAAGTATTTAATGCCCAAAGCCGAACCCAAGGGGTAGCGTGTTATCGAAAGCACGTAATGCTCGCCCCAGAGAGGCTTTGTCATGAACAGTTGTGTGCGTCATTTCGCAGTGCTGGCGTTGGGCCTGGCGCTCATGCCGTTGGCCCAGGCACAAAGCCTGCCCGGCCGAAGCGATTCCAATAACAGCCCGATTCACCGGGCCAACCCCAACAGCATGCAGGGCACCCAGCCCAATACCCCGGCAATCCGCGGTATCCAGACTGTGCCGAACCCGCGTCCACCGACCCTGGAAAATGGCGGCATCGGCAATAGTTACCCCAAGCGCGAAGCGGCCCCGAGCCGTCCGGCCACCGAACCCAAAGCCCCCTCCTATGATGCCAACGGCAATCGCCGGTAAGGACTCGTCTTATGTTTCTACGCAAAACTCTGTTAGCCGCCATTTGCGCAACCGCCATGACTGGCGTTTACGCAGCCGATGCCCAGCAGTTCCCCAGCGAACAAGGCAGCATCACCGCCACCGCGATCGCCAAGGGCCTGGATCACCCGTGGGCCGTGGCTTTCCTGCCGGATAAACAAGGCTTCCTGGTCACCGAGCGCCCTGGCCATCTGCGCGTTGTCAGCCCGGATGGCAAACTGTCTGCGCCGTTGACCGGCGTGCCCGAAGTGTGGGCCAAGGGGCAGGGCGGCTTGCTCGATGTGGTGCTGTCACCCGACTTCAAGCAGGACCGCACGGTCTATCTGACGTATTCCGAAGGCGGCGGCAAGGACGGCAAGGCCGGGACAGCCGTGGGCCGTGGGCGCTTGGCGTCCGACCTGCGTGGCTTGACCGACTTTAAAGTGATCCTGCGCCAGGAGCCCAAGCTCTCCACCGGCAACCATTTCGGCTCGCGCCTGGCGTTTGACCGTGACGGCTACCTGTTCGTGACCTTGGGCGAAAACAATGACCGCCCGACCGCCCAGGACCTGGACAAATTGCAGGGCAAAGTCGTACGGATTTACCCGGACGGCCGCGTACCGGATGACAATCCCTTTGTCGGCCAGGAAGGCGTGCGGCCTGAAATCTGGTCCTACGGCCAGCGCAACCCGCAAGGCCTGGCGCTGAACCCGTGGAGCGGCACGATCTGGGAAAACGAGCACGGCCCGCGTGGTGGTGATGAAATCAACATCATCGAGCGCGGCAAGAATTACGGCTGGCCGCTGGCAACCCATGGCATCAACTATTCGCTGGCACCGATTCCGGAAGCCAAAGGCAAGACCGTTGAAGGCACGGTGCCGCCGCATCACGTGTGGGAAAAATCACCGGGCATCAGCGGCATGGCGTTCTACGATGCCGACCGCTTCAAACCCTGGCAGCACAACGTATTCATCGGCGCGCTGGCCACCCAGGAACTGATCCGCCTGCAGTTTGATGGCGATAAAGTGGTCCATGAGGAACGTTTGCTGGGTGATTTGAAGGCGCGGATTCGCGATGTACGACAAGGGCCAGACGGCTATCTGTACGTGCTGACCGATGAAGACAATGGCGTGCTGTATCGCGTCGGCCTGAACCAGGACTGAGTGTGGGGGCCGCCCTGTCGTCGGCCCCAAGCGCTTTTACAGCCCCAGATCGGACAGCCCCGGATGATCATCCGGGCGCCGTCCCAGCGGCCAATGGAACTTGCGTTCGCTTTCCTTGATGGGCAAGTCGTTGATGCAGGCAAAACGATTGGCCATCAGGCCGTTCTCGTCAAACTCCCAATTCTCGTTGCCGTAGGACCGGAACCAGTTGCCGGAATCGTCGTGCCATTCGTAGGCATAGCGCACGGCAATACGATTATCGGTAAAAGCCCACAGCTCCTTGATCAAACGATAATCCAGCTCCCTGGCCCATTTGCGCGTGAGAAAACCCTTGGCTTGCTCGCGGTTATGGACGAACTCGGCCCGGTTACGCCACTGGGTGTCCAGGGTGTAGGCCAGGGCAACCCGCTCAGGATCGCGAGAGTTCCAGCCGTCTTCAGCCAGGCGGACTTTTTCAATCGCCGAAGCTCGGGTAAACGGCGGCAGAGGCGGGCGTGTGGCTGCGGTAGATGACATTGCTTTACTCCTGACGAGACGAAGTTGCTTCAAAGCCCCAATAGTGTTTGCGCCATGCATCGCGCGTTATCGGCGGCGGTTGAGTCGCCCATGACCAGGGCAACGGTAATGGCGCCATCGATCAGGATCAGCAGTTGCGCGGCCTGCCGTTCGGGGTCGGGGGTGCCATGTGCTTCGCACAGTTCGAGGGCGTACTCGAACAGTTTGTGTTTATGCGCCTTGGCCAGCAGGCGTATCGGGTCTTGTGGGTCGCCGGTCTCGCCGCTGGTATTGATAAACGCGCAGCCGCGAAAATCCGCCGAGCCGAACCAGGCCTTGAGCGCGCCGAATAGCGCCAACAGGCGTTCGCCGCTGTCTTCTGTGCGTTCCACTTCGCCGCGCAACCACTGCATCCAGCGTTCGTCGCGGCGCTGCAGGGCGGCAATCACTAACTCGTCTTTATTGGCAAAGTAACGGTAAATGCTTTTGCGCGAGACACCGGCCGTCTTCACCAGCAAATCCATACCGGTGGCGGCGATGCCGTGGCGGTAGATCAACTTTTCGGTGACGTCGAGGATGATGTCGCGGGTTTCATTCTGGGTAATTTCGATCATGCTTTAACAGTAGAACGATCGTTCTTCTTAGTCAATAAAATTTTCCATGGGCGACGGGAAGACCTGAGCACCCCCATGGTGTAAGCTCGGGGCCTCTTCGGATTCGACCCATTGCGAGCCTTATGCCGTCGTTCTTCAAACGCTCCCTGTTGCCCAAACTGCGCGGTTTCCCCCTTACCCCCGAGGCCATTGACGTGCTGTCCGGCGCCGATGCGTTTCGTCGTTGCCTGCTGGAACAGATCGCCAAGGCGACACGGCGTATCTACATCGTTGCCCTGTATCTGCAGCAGGACGAAGCGGGTCAGGAAATCTACGACGCCCTGCACGCTGCCAAGGCGGCGCGGCCGGAATTGGACATCGTGGTGGTGGTCGACTGGCTGCGTGCGCAACGCGGGCTGATCGGCGCCGGCAAGCAACCGGGCAACAGCGCCTGGTACCAGGCCATGACCCAGCGCCACAGCAGTGAAGTGCCGGTGTACGGCGTGCCGGTGCAAACCCGCGAACTGTTTGGCGTATTGCACCTCAAGGGTTTTGTGATCGACGACAGCGTGCTGTACAGCGGCGCCAGCCTGAACAACGTCTACCTGCACAAGTTCGACAAGTACCGTTTTGACCGCTATCACCTGATTCACAGCCAACCCCTGGCCGATTCCATGCAACACCTGGTGGAGCACGGTCTGGTGACCTCCAAGGCGGTGCACCGGCTGGATTTACCCAACCCGCCGACCACCCGCAGCCTGCGTAACGATATCGGCGACCTGCGCAGCCGCCTCAAGCACGCGGCCTACGACACCACGGCGGGGCAGGTGCCCAACGGGCACCTGGCGGTCAGCCCATTGCTGGGCGTGGGCAAGAACAACCCGCTGAATCGGGTGATTCTCGAGCTGATTGCCAGCGCTCAGCAGCAACTGACCATCTGTACGCCATACTTCAACCTGCCATTGCCGGTTACCCGGGAAATCAACCGCGCCCTGGCGCGCGGGGTCAAGGTCGACATCATCGTTGGCGACAAAACCGCCAACGATTTCTACATCCCGCCCAGCGAACCGTTCAAGGTGATCTCGGCACTGCCTTACCTGTATGAAATCAGCCTGCGCCGTTTCGCCAAGCGTCATCAGCCGATGATCGACAGTGGCCAACTTAACCTGCACCTGTGGCGTGATGGCGACAACACCTATCACCTCAAAGGCATGTGGGTCGACCAGCGTTATACCTTGCTCACCGGCAACAACCTCAACCCGCGTGCATTCCGTCTGGACCTGGAAAACGCCTTGCTGATCGATGACCCGCAAGGCCAGTGGCTGGGCTCGCGGCGTACCGAGTTGGCGCAGATTTTTGAGCACACCACGCGCATCGGGCGCTACCAGGATCTGCAGACGCTGGTGGATTATCCCGAGGCGGTCGGCAAGTTTTTGCGCCGGGTAAGCCGGGTGCGGATTGAGCGACTGCTCTACCGAATCTTGTAATCTGCTTCGGCATCGACGGCGCTGATTGGGAATGCCCTTACAGAACTGATTGGTTTGGCCTTGTATCTTCCGGTTGACTGTTCTTACGGACAAGAACTCCTACGCCCTAAACCGTGGAGAGAACTTCGATGTCGACACTTATCAATAGTCATACGCCCACACATTCTTATCCTTCCATTGGCAGCGGTAATCACAATGCGCCTGTTGATTCCGCTGTTTCACCCCCCCCGCAGAGCAACCCAGACGAGCATGAGCACTCGCCGGTTACAACGGCGTCACGCCACCAAGGCGGACAGTTGGTGCAAGCGAGGATTGGTCAGCCCTCAGTTCGCCGTGCCCGTTCGCCGGCGTCAGATGCAACTGCCCGCGGGGGCGGTGCAAAACTAAAAAAATCAAGGTTTCCTGAGCCCGCAGATGCGAAAGGCGCTGATAAGGACCTGCAGAACGCGCTTGGCCGCTCACTGGGCAACGCCTTGCCCCTCGAGGACCCCATTCCCCAAAACGCCTCGATCAGACCCTTCATCCAGGCTTTTACTGAAGCTGTCCGCGACCCGAAGGTGCAGGCCTGGTTCGAGTCCAAAAAACTGGATTTATCGACAGTACGGGTGTTCAGCGATCGCGTTGAAGGCACCGTGGATGTGAATGGAAGAAAGGAAAATCGAGTGTTTACCCATGTCGATGGGTCTGGTTGGAGGGAGGTAAGCGCAAAACTCGGAAATGCAGTCAGCAGGCTTTCTACCGACCCAGACGGGGTTTTTCTGCCAGACCCAAAAAGCGGATTTATTTCCGTAAATACTATTCTTGGCTTTTATGGTGTGACAGCTCCCTCCCTCCCAAAGGACCGACAAGCGCTCGGCAAAAAGCTTGAAAAGGAGGGCTGGCCTGAGATAACCGATGATCAACGCCTAGGTTGGAAGAAACAATACAACCAGCTCGTGCGGGAAAACAGCGATATTGATATGGGATCGCAAGTGGTTTCCGAGTTGCAGGCGCTCGTCAATAATAAAAATGATGGCGACCCCCTCAATCTGAAAGACCGCCTTTTAGTGGTTCAACCCTCGGCGTCCCTGGCGCGCAAAAGCCGAGGACCTCGCGAACTTTTTGTGAAATGGCTGGCCATGCCTGCCTTCAAGACATTTATTGAAAAGATCGGACTGGGTGGCGCAGATAAACTTTACCGGATAGTCGACGGGGTTCTTGAGCAGCGTGACTCGGCTAATCGCTGGTCCTCTTTGCAAGGCTTCCTGGCGGACGAAATCAACAAAGTCGGAATAGGCGGTACACCGGAAGAAAAAGACGCAGTCAAAGCCTTGAACGACCAGTTCAAGCAGCTCGTGGAGGCGAGCAAGGCGACTGGAGATGTCCTTTACTCACAACCCTTCTATGACACGCGCCAGTTTCTTGCTTTTTCTAAACTGGGGTTACCCACGACAGTTGCGCAAGTGAAACTCGCCATCGAGAAATTGAGCAACGCCTCGTATGCCAAGGGCGAAATTTCTTCAGTCGCCGACCGATCACTTCAGATCTTTATAAACCGAACTGCTCTGCTGACTGCGTCAGACACACCCGTTGAAGTCCACCCCAATACGACGATTTACCCGCTCTTCAGTGCCTATCGGAGCGCGCTGAATACGGATGAAATGAAGGATTGGTTCTCGAAAAATGGCATTGACTTGTCGACGTTGGTAGTCAAGAGAGGCTCGGTAAGCGCCAGGGTAACCCGTGATGGCGTATCGAGCATGCGGACATTCAACATCAATGACTCGTCGGGATGGCGGCAAGTCAGTAAAAAGTTGCGCGTAGCCGCAAGGGCCCTTGATCCAGAGAATGCGGGCTTGCCATCTGTAGGCATCAGCGACAACAGTTTTTCCCGCAATGCGATCCTCCGATGGTATGGGGTAACGCCACCCGCCAGCGATGGCAATGTAACGTCGGTGCGCAATGATTTGGTAAAAGTCGACTGGGCTACAGAGTCATCCACTGGCAATTCCCGGCTGGAGCGCCGGGTGGAAACAGCCAGAAACGCAATAGATAGATTGGATGAGCGTGAAAACCTGGCGAAAACACTGACTCCGCTTTTGGCAGGCAAGGCGGACAACGACGCAGTTTCGCTGGCCGGCCTCGAAATAAAAGTCAGCAGCACTTCGAAGTTGGCGCTCAAGGGGGCCAGTACGGTCACGGTCGCCGACGCCCTGCAACACCATGGGATGCCGTTGCCCACGACCGTAAGTGAATTGCGTAACACCATCCGCTGGCTCAATACCCAATTGGAGCCACCTTCAGCTTGGGGGAGCTACAGTGGCTTGCTGACGGATGAATGGGCGCCTGGTTTCATGTCCGCTGCTGATAAAACGTTCCTGGCCGGATTGAGCGATGAGGATATCAAACGTAAAACCAGCGATAACCTTCTGCGCGATCTTGACGTGGCGGGCGATCTGGAACGCGCTACACCCGAAGCGCTTCGTGATAAAGCCGATCATTATTTGCAATTGCTCCTCGGTGGTTCTGCGGCCTCGGACTTTGGTCAGAGGCTTGCCAGTAAGCGGCAATTCCTCGGTGCGTCCGGCACGGCTCAACTCTCACCCAAGGAGCGCGCACAGTGGTTAATTGCAGCTATCAAATTGCAGATAGATCCTGGCGCTCCAGGTCGCCCCGGGACCGCAGCGGGCTACGAGTTTTATAAGCCCGGCAACAGCGGAAAAACCGTAAAAGAAATACGCGCGGATTTTGAACAACACCTCAAGCGCAACCCAAGGGTCGACCCCAAGACCGCGCCATTGATGGCCCATCTATTTCTCGCAAGCGCGGCGCCTGAACTCCTGATACGCGGAACGCCGCCCACGCTACGCGTAGGCTCGTCGGAATGGGCAGACCTGCGCCTGGGCGTTGTGATTGCAGAACGCTTGGGGGGAGCAGGGAGCTCGCGAGACATGAATTACAACGACATCATTGCCCTCAGTCGGTTGGAGGGCAGAACGACAGAAGAGCACGCGCTGTTCACCAGTTATGGGGCTGACATATTGCTCGATTGGGGCATGATGCAAGGCCTCTATGCCAAGCCGGTGGATGGCGTCTATACGGTGCAGCATTTTCAGCAGGCCCAGGAAGGCTTCAAGGCTGAGCGTGAGCAGCTCATTGATGCCATGGACGTATTTAATTCGCCCCTGCCGACCCGGGAAAGATTGGCGATCGAAAACCTGCAAAAAGTTTTTCCAGATTACAGCGTAGAACAATTGAAAACCTTAAGGGTACATATCGCTGACGCGAATGTTCGGCGCAATATGAAACCGTCCGAGCCAAGAACGCGTTCCCTGGTCGAGGCTTATATGAGCGGCGATCTCTCACCGAATCGCTGGATGCTGCTGGGTCCTGATGAGCAGCCGCCGCGACCGCAAAAATCGTCATCGCCGTATGGCGGCAGCGCCAGGCTCAGCGATCGCGACCAAGCCAGGGTTAATCAAAACGTTCAGGCCTTGAATGGCAAAATTGCGAACTTGCCGGATCTACAGTCTTTGGTGCCCCGCGAAGTTGATACCTATCTGGGCCGACTCAAGCAGAGCCTGGGCACCACCACGCGACTGATGATTGCGAACCTGCCTTTGTCTGATCGCCAAGCTCTGGAGTTTGGCAGCGTTGAGCTTTTTGCCTTGCGCGCGCAAGTCGACGGCGTGCCCAAAGTCGAACATACAGCCGGGCAGCTGGAAGAGCGGCGAGGGCGTAAAGGGACAGTGATACGTAGCGTTTACAAAGGTGTGGTCAGCTATTACGAAGTGTTCCCGGACAAGATGCAGATCATCAAACGCACGGACTTGCCGAATGACCTGACCTTAGGCGGTTCGTCGCAGGCCCATCCGAAAAGCTATGGCGTTTGGGCGCCTACCATCACCCAACTGGAGAATGGGGCAGTGCAGCCCTTTGATTTCAACGCCTACAGCTCCAATGAGCTGCCCCGGCCAGGCGTGAGCTCCCCGGGCATTATTATCGACAAACTCGGTGATACGTTGGAGGCACCGCCAACCGAGGGGCAATCGAAAGACGACAGTGTTCCTAACAGCTTTTCTTCCGCGCGAACCCGGTCAATTGTCGATCGCATAATGCAGGGTAACTTTATTCATCATCGCGACAGTGTGTTGAAGCTTGCCGTAGGCCAGTTGCCGCTGGAGGAGCAGCGAACAATATTGGATGAAAATGACAATATCCTGCTGGGTATGATCCCTTTTGTAGGTGCGATTACAGATATTGCCAATGGCAACATCATTGAGGGTACCCGAGGGCTGTTTTTCGACACGCTCGGTGCTTTGGTCGGGGGAGCTGCGTCATCCATTAAACCTTTAGTCAAGGCCAGTAAAGCCGTAGCGCCCTTCGGTGCCAAGGTTTTCAACGTAATGCAAAAGGGTGTCTTGGCCGTCAGTAGCTTTTTGAATCCATTTGATGGTGCGGCGGACATGCTGGTCGCAGCCGGGCGAGGTGTCGTCGCTCTCCCGCGCTTAGCAAACAACATAACCAGGATACCGATAGGTGGGAAGCTTGGGGCGGTGGAAGAAAAGGTACGCACGGGCCTTAGCTTGCGCAGCTTGAAGAGCCCGCGCAAGGTGCTGAAACGCAAGTCGGGAGAGCGGGAGGACGAGCGCCCGGTCAAGTCCAGTGGGAAAGTCGGTTCCAAGCCGGTTGACGCGGTGAAGGTGGGTGAACGTTGGTATGCGACGAATCCGAGCAACGGGTTACCGATCGGTACTCCACTGGAAGGGTTTGAGCCGTCAGTCACAATGACCGCTTAGTACACGCCGAGGCTCCCGCCGGCGTTGCTGGCTGCGCGGGAGCGCTCGGACCGGATCAGCTCAAACACGACAGACCTCTCCTACACCCTATCCCGATGTTCTCTTATAGCCTCTTCAGTGACGGTTCTTAGGGACAAGAACTCTAGCGATCACACGTGAAGAGGACTTGAAATGTCGACAGTTACAGTAAATCAAATGTCTACGCTCTCATTCGTCCCACCTGCCAATGGTGCCCGTCCCGAACCGCCTGATCTTCCGATTACATCAACGCCTCAAGACACCTCCGGCGAGCGTGAGTCTGCGCCGATTGCAAACGTCCCGCGACGACAAGACGGGCAATTGCGACAAGCCAGGTTCAGCCACGGCGGGGGCCGGCAAATACGCGAAACAGGTTCAACAAGTACCCACCGCCTGGTCGTGGCGCGCCAGAACTGGGTGTTTCCCGATGACGTGGCCGCCAGGAAGGCTGATGAGAAGTTGCAGAAAATCCTCAGCCAGGCGCTGATCACCGGGACCCTAAGAGGTCATCCTTTTCCTCGAAACGCCTCGATCCGGCCCTTCATTGATGCCTTTTGCCAGGCTGCTCAAGAGCCGCAGGTGCAGGCCTGGCTTAAGTCCAAAGGCCTGGATATATCGTCAGTGCGGGTTTTCAGCGATCGGATAGAAGGCACAGAGTTAATCAGCGGGACCAAGGTCGCGCGCACATTCACCGCTACCGACGGGTCAGGCTGGAATGAGGTCGGGGCTAAACTCACCGAGGCGGCGGACAAGTTGTCGCCTGACTCGTCTGGAGTATTAATGCCCCGTGCCAAAGGTGGGCGGTTCCATGATTTGGGCGCGATTCTCAATTTTTACGGTGTAGACGCCCCACCCGAAGACAAAGACAGACCTGCGCTAGGCCACCTGTTGAATTCGGCGGGCTGGCCGCCAATATCCGACGAAAAACGTGGTGTGTGGCGCCAGCAATTCGCGGCGCTCGTGCAACGCCACAGTGACATTGATGCCCGGTCTGATCTGGCGTCTCAACTGTTGAAGTTGATAAACAACTCGGGAGATGGCGACGCGCTCAATCTTGGCGAGCAGTTGGCGAGGGTGCGACCTGAATCGAGTCTGGCGCAAAAAAGCCTGGCCCCGCGTAAACGCTTTGAACACTGGCTGGCGACGCCAGCGTTCCAGAATTTCATCAATAAGATTGGACAGGGAGGCGACAATAAAACGTACAGGATATTTGATGGAGACCTTGAAGTTCGGGGTGGTAATAATCAATGGCTTTCTTTGGGAAACTATCTCAAGGACGAGATAAACAAAGTTGGAATCGGCGGCACTGCGAACCAAAAAGAGGCGATCAAGGCGCTGGATTCAGGTTTCAAGCAACTCGTAGACATGAGCGCTTCGGTCGGCAATACCCTGTATTCGCGGCCGATGTACGATGCGCGTCAATTGCTGGCGTTTTCTGGGCTGGGTTTCCCCAGCACACTTGCGCACGTTTACTCGGCCGTTGGCGGGCTGACCAACAACCTGCCGGCAGTGCCACCGCGCTGGACCCTGCCTAACTCTGCGCCGGTGAACCCGGATCGCAAGCTTGTCGATAATGAGCTTGGGAAAAACTTGATCACTTCGCTGCAAAGCGATTACTCCATCGTACAAGTCCCCGACGGGTCGTCTATAGCGCCTGTTTTGGACGCTTACGAAAAGGTTCTCGCTCAGCCGCAATTGCAGGACTGGTTCCAAAGCAAAGGCTTGGAAACATCAGGGTTATTGCTGAACAAGGACAGCATCAGTGGTTATGTCACCCGTGACGGTGTGCGCTCGCTTGCAACATTCAGCACCTCGGACGGTTCCGGGTGGTGGGAGGTCAGCGCGAAGCTGCGCAAGCTCAGGGATATGCTGGACCCGGCGGACAAGGGGATGTATTACCTGACGAAGGGCGAGGTCTGGCTGCCGTCTTCAGTGGTTTTTCAGGCCTATGGCATGCCTGTACCGCGTGACCGAGGCGAAAAGGTAGAGGCGCTGAATCAGCTCAAAACACGTGGGCTGATAATGTCCGATGCCAAGCATCAGCAGATCAGCAACCGCCTCGAGGACGCGCGGCAGACCATCGGTGACCTGGATGAACGCGCCTACCTGGCCGATTATCTGGAGGACAAGGTCAAGGACGCGCCTGATGATACGCCCTGGGACTGGTCTGAAGACCACATGCAACCATCGGCCAGCTCACCGTTGTCGACAGGCGATCATGCCGCTCGGGTAAGTCTGCGGCGACTCATAGAATCACCTGCCCTGTGGGCACTGCTCAAGGACAAAGGTCTGTATTGGGAAGGGCAGCCATTCCGAGTGTCCGAGGGTAAATTCGAACATCAGCTTCCCAGTGGCAGCTGGATAGATCTCACGAGTTACGTGACGGGGACTCGTGAACTGGACAGCGCGTTTCGGCGGCTAGCCGATTTGACTCAGGCGCGGGGGCACGCGCTGTACTCGGTGCCTCGCTACGACATTCGCCAGATCCTCGATCACAAGGGGCTGGGCTCACCGCGCACAGCGGGCGAGACGCGTAATGTGGTGCGCTGGCTGCGCAGCGCCTTGCCACCCGCGCCTGCCTTGGGGAATTACGGCGACCTGATTGAGGCGCCGTGGTCACCCGGCAAACTGACCGCGGACGATAAAATAACCTTGAAGCGCGAGGCGGGCGCACGTTGGGGGGGACAACAGCCTAAAAGTTTTGACTACCTTGATGAAACAAGCTTGGAGGTGCTGCAAGAGAACCCGGCGGAACATCTGGAAAAAATGCTCAGCAGTTCCGATGCCCTGGCCTATGGTGAGCGTCTGAGCAGCACGTTGAAATGGCAAGGGGCGCAATCGCCGAAGACAGTCAATCAGCAATTGGTCACTGCCGCGCTCACGCTGCACGCAGAGCAAGGCGACAGCGCAAAGCCGGGCCACGTTGCGGGTTATAACCTGTACAAACCGAGCAACATGGGACGTACTTTAACCGCGGTACGTCGGGATCTCGAGAACCACTTGAGCACAGAGCGGGGGCTTGAGCCAAAACTCGCGGTAATGGTTGCCCAGATCCGGCTTGCACAGGTGGCTCCCGAGTTTCTGGTGCAGAACGTGCCCAAGGAAATCCGTATCGGCACGCCAGCCTGGATGGAGTTACGCCTGGGCAGTGAGATGGCGGAGCTCAAGGCGCCGGGTGCAAGCCGCATGATGAACGAAGAGCAGATCAGCGAGCTGACCGCGTTAGCCCCCATCAACGAAGCGCAGGCGTCCTTGATGCAGCTGGGGGCTATCAGAATCCTGCTGGATTGGGCGGTGCTCAATGGCGTCATTCCCGACGCGGCAGGGGGGGAACACCCCGTATCTGCGGTGAAGACCGCCAGCGCAGCATTCTTCAAACAGCGCCAGGAGGTGAACGACGCAATGAACGCCGTGACCGAGCTGCCGTCGCGCAGGGCCTTCGCGATACGGGAGCTGCTCAAGGTGTTTCCCGGAACTACGCTCAGTCAATTGGAAGCGATGAAAGTCGTGCTTGCCCGCTCCAGCGATCGTCGAAACCTGTCCATCTCCGAGCCACGTTCAGCCTCGATCATCGAGATGTACATGACAGGCGACCTGACACCTGGCAAGTGGGTACTGGACAGCGATATGCCGCAAAGACGGGTGCGTGAACGAAAAAACCCGTTTCAACTCAACCTTGATGTAGAGGCCCCGCCGAATAAAGTCGCAGAGCTTGATAGCCGAATTCGTAACCTGCCGGATTTGAAACCGTTGCTGAAAACCGCGGTTGCATCGCACGCCGTTGTGCTCAAGAAAGCTTACGCCACCCAACTCAGACTGATGTTTGCAAAACTGCCGCTGACTGATCGTCAGCTTCTGAACGACCCTAAGAGCGTCGTCAGACTGTTCACCGTGAGGGGCGAAACAGGACTTGCGCCTGGCCTGCAGACCACGGCAGACACAGAGGCGGTGAGGGGGCGGCAAGGGACGCTGATGCGCGTCGAACTGGGTAAACAGGTGTGTTACTTCGAAGTGTTTGCGAATGGGAAAATCATAAAGCGTACTGATCTTCCCGAAAATCTGAGACTGGGCGATGTGCTGGGGGGCAGGCCAAATCCCTTGGGCTTGCAGGGCGCCCAAGCGATCCCATTTACGGGTGGGTTTCGGCTTGGAATAGATTTGGAGGCCTATTCGAAGGGGAGCCCGCCGAGGCCCAATACCACGTCCAACGTTATCGTGGAGAGCATCGGCGGGCCGATTATCGGCGACCCGCTGGCGCCCGATGGCCCAACTGATACCTTTGCATCGGCGAAGATACAAAAAATCTCAACGCTTATTGCTGAAAACAATTTGTACGGAAGCGACGAGTCAATGCTCAAAAGAAGCTTGGGCACGCTGCCGCTGGAGCAAAACCGCGAAGCGCTTGCGCGCGAAAAGGCAATCCTGAAGGGACTGGTGCCATTTGTAGGCACTTATCAAGAGTTCGCCGACGGCAATATCGGCCAGGGCTTCCTCAGCCTGACATTGGATGTGGCCGGCGTGCTCATCGGTGCGGGAAGCCAGGCTCGATCGCTGATACGCGCGGGCAAGGCGCTGATGCCCAATCCGATTAGCGGTGCGATTCGCAGGTTGCGACCCAGGGTCGCCCCCCTTACACCCAAAATAGCTTGGACCAAGCCCGTCCCGAGCTTCAGCGACAGGGCTTTTAACTTTATCAAGGAGTCAGCCTATTTCGGCAGCGCAGTGATGAACCCGGCGGACGGTTATGCCGGCCTGGCAAATGCCGCGATCAAGGGGCTGTTTAAGTTATCGCAGCTGGCGGGCGGGGTGTTGAAGCTGAGCAAGGTAGTGCCGGAATTGGTCACCGTTGAGGAAAAGTGGAGGGCTTACTGGATGGCGGGTGGTTTTGATGTCACCTCAGGCGGTCACCAGACAGGATCGCCTGGCACTAGCCAGGGGCTTAGCGTCAGTGCATCCAGGGTGGGGAATTACTGGTACGCGATCAGCCCAAAAACAGGTGAACCTTTTGGCACGCCATTGCATGACTTCAAGCTTGCGAACACGTCAGCCGTTTAAGCAGGAGAACCGGACGCGTTGAGTCAGGTGTCTGCGGGCCGGTTGCCCTGCATTTCACAACCGTGTGAGTGCAGGGCAATGGGCGCTTTTATCAGTTCAAGCCCAACTTGCCACGCAGGGTCGACAGGTCTTCGGCCAGGGTATTGACCGGGCCCACCAGCGCTTTGCGGTCGTTTTCCTTGACCTTGTCGTAGGTCTGGAAGCCGCCATCCTTGGTCTTGTACTTGGCCAGGATCTTGTCCACGGCGGCAAAGTTTTTGTCGACTTTGGCCAGGAAGGCCGTGTCCTGCTTCTCGATCTGGCCACGGAACAGGTCGACGATTTTCTTCGCGCCGTCGATGTTGCCCTGGAAGTCATACAGGTCGGTGTGGCTGTAGCGGTCTTCTTCGCCGGAGATCTTGGTCGCGGCCACTTCTTCAAGCAGCGCTGCGGCGCCACCGACGACTTTTTCCGGTGGGAAGGTCAGGCCGTCCACTCGGGTTTTCAGGTCGTTGACGTCGGTGTTGAGTTTGGCGGTCAGCGCTTCCAGGCCCTTGGTCGAGTTCTGCGAGAACAGCGCGTATTCGATGCGGTGGAAGCCGGTGAAGTCTTCGGCGGTCACGCCTTTTTCATGGTCATCAACGCGAGAGTCAATCGACGCGTCGAGGTCGCTGAACAGCTCGGCGATCGGCTCGATGGACTCATAGTGCACGCGGGTTGGCGCGTAGAGCTTCTTGGCGGTGGCCAGGTCGCCTTTGTTGATGGCGTCGGTGAAGGCCTGGGTCTGGGTGACCAGCTCGCCGATTTCTTCGGTGACATAGATCTTGTAGTCCGACACCGGGCCTACCAGGTCCAGCGGCGCCGTGGCGGCGAAGGCGGCCAGCGGTGAAAGGGTCATTAACAACGACAACGCGATAGTCGACTTCTTCATGGGACGTTTTCCGCTCTGGTTTGTTTTAGGTGTTGGCAGTGGTTTGAGGGTGCGTTGCAGCGAGCAGCGTGCGCCCAATGAAATCTTCAGGTCCCGTGACCCCCGGCAAGGTGAAGAAGTACCCGCCGCCGACCGGCTTGAGGTATTCCTCCAGGGGCTCGCCGTTGAGCCGGGTTTGCACGCTGATAAAACCTTTCTCCAGGTCAGCCTGGTAGCAGATGAACAACAGCCCCATGTCCAGCTGACCGTTTTTATTGACGCCGTTGGAGTAGTTGAACGGCCGGCGCAGGATCAGGTTGGCCTGAGTCTGCGGGGTACGCGGGTTGGCCAGGCGGATGTGCGCATCGAGCTTGGTCAACTTGCCTTCCGGGTCCTTGCTGTAGTCGGGAACCTGGGTTTCCTGCTGGCCACCCATGGGCGCGCCCGTGGTCTTGACGCGGCCAATGATGCTTTCCTGCTCTTGCAGCGGCGTGCGGTCCCAGCGTTCGACGAAATTGCGGATGATCCGCACGGCCTGGTAGCTGCCATTGGCGGCCCACGCGGGTTCGTCGCTGCCGTGTTGCACCCACACGATCTGGTTCATCGCGCTGTCGTCGTTGGAGTTCGGGTTGGCCGAACCGTCACGAAAACCCAGGAAGTTGCGCGCGCTCTGCGCCGGCTCGCCGGGTTTGCTCGGCGCCTGGGGCGGCACACTGCCTTCCTGCTTCCAGCGCACCAGCAGCAGGTCTGGCAGGTTCTTCACGATGTCGCGCAAGGCGTGGATATTGGTGTCCGGGGTGTTGGAACTGAATTGCAGGCTCAGGTCGCCGTGGCACTGCGCGGGTTCCAGCGCATCGTTGGGGAAGCCCACCATGCGGCTCAGGCGCTTGGGCTTGGCGTGCGCGAGGCCGAAGCGCTCATCGAACAGCGATTCGCCGACCGATACGGTGATGGTCAGGTTGTCCGGAGTGACCACCGGGCCGAGGATGCCGGAATCGGTGGGCGGCAGTTTCGCATCGACTTGCGGCACCGTGCCGCCGGTCATCAGGAACGCGATGCGCTCGTTCAAGGTGCGGAACAGGCGCTCGAGGTCTTCGCGGTCGCCGGCCAATACGTCGAATGCCACCAGCATGCCGCACGCCGGACGCGGGGTGACGATGCCGGTCTGGTGCTTGCCGAAAAATTCGTGGCGGTCCTGGGTCTTGTCACTGCGCGGTGCGGTGGTGACC
>NZ_JBAWDE010000035.1:0-2585 GCF_049590575.1 Pseudomonas sp. | reverse complement strand
TTCGCGAGCAAGCCCGCTCCCACTTTTGATCACCTGGGTTTCAGTCATTTGGCGTGTCAGCCGGATGAACCTTCGGTGGCTACAGGGCTCACTTGTTAGGTCGCCCTGTTCCCTTGCCGAAAGGAATCCGCATGCCTTCAACCTCGCCAACGCTGCCCTCGTACGGCCCTGTCGAACGCGAACTCAGCCTGCGCGCCGTGATCACCGGGAGCGTGCTCGGCATTCTGCTGACGCCTTCCAATGTGTACGCCGGGTTGAAGATCGGCTGGTCGTTCAACATGTCGATCATTGCCTTGCTGGTCGGTTATGCCATCTGGCAAGGCCTGGCCAAACGCTCGTCCGCGCCACTGCCGTGGACGCTGCACGAGAGCAATATCAACCAGACCGTCGCTTCGGCGGCGGCGTCGATCATCTCCGGCGGGCTGGTGGCGCCGATCCCGGCCTATACGCTGCTGACCGGCAACCAGTTGGACGCGGTGCCGATGATTGCCTGGGTGTTCTCGGTGAGCTTCCTGGGCATCTGGATTGCCTGGTACCTGCGGCCCTCGTTGCTCAATGACAAGGCGCTGAAATTCCCCGAGGGCATGGCCACCCTGGAAACCCTGTTGCACATTTACAACCATGGCCGCGAGGCCGCGACGCGTTTGAAAGTGCTGCTGGGCGCCGCGTTGCTGTCGGGCGCGGTCAAGTGGCTGGACACCTTTGTATGGGCGATCCCACGCTGGTCGCCGAGCGCCCAGCTGGAGCGCCTGACCTTTACCGCCGACCCGTCGTTATTGCTGCTGGGGTTTGGCGGCATTATCGGTATTCGCGTCGGCCTGACCTTGCTGCTCGGCGCCCTGCTCGCGTGGGGCGGCCTCGGCCCGTGGCTGCTGGCGCAACACCTGGTGACCTTGCCGGAGGGCAGCAGCGGCGCGCAATTCGCCGCGCTGGTGGAATGGTTGTTGTGGCCCGGCGTGAGCCTGATGGTGTGTTCTACCCTGGCATCGTTGGCGATCCGCTTGTGGGCATTGCGCGCTTCCACCAAAGCGGCTGGCGGGCAAACGTGGAGCCTGCCCAAACCCGGGCCGGCGGCGGGTTTTGTGCTGTCGGTTGGGTTGGTGGTGGCGCTGCAGGCGCTGTTATTCGGCATCAACCTGTGGATGGCCTTGCTGACCATTCCCTTGGCGATCTGCCTGGCCGCCGTGGCCGCGCGCGTGGTGGGCGCCACGGGGATTCCGCCGATTGGCGCCATCGGGCAACTGTCCCAATTGAGCTTTGGCATCGTCGCGCCGGGCCAAGTGCCGATCAACCTGATGAGCGCCAACACCGCCGGCGGCTCGGCCGGGCAGTGCACGGATTTGATGAACGATTTCAAGGTGGGCAAGGCAATTGGCGCCACGCCGCACAAGCAGGTGATCGCGCAAATCCTCGGCATCTTCATTGGCAGCATCGTCGGAGTGTTCGCCTACCTGGCGCTGATCCCCGACCCACAAACCATGCTGCTCACCGAAGAATGGCCGGCACCGGCCGTCGCCACCTGGAAAGCCGTGGCGCAAACCCTGACCCATGGGCTGGATTCGTTATCCACCAGCATCCGCTGGGCGATTGCCATCGCCGGCCTTGTCGGCGTGTTGCTGGGCATTCTGGACAGCACCCTGTCGGCCCGAGGCGCGCGTTATTTGCCCAGCGCCGCCGCCCTGGGCCTGGCCTTTGTACTGCCGGCCTCGGTGTCGCTGATGATGGCCCTTGGCGCGATCCTCACTTGGTTGGCGAGTTGCCGCTGGCCGAGCCTCACCGAACGTTTCGCGATCACCGCCGCCGCCGGCTTGATTGCCGGCGAGAGCATCACTGGCGTCGGCGCGTCGTTATGGGCGATGGTTGCGAATTGATGCAGGGCACTCCATTGTCACGGCGTAGTCTCTTACCTGGATACCCATTCTTGCGGAGCTTTCCATGATCACGGTCCACCACCTCAACAACTCGCGTTCACAGCGCATCTTGTGGCTGCTCGAAGAACTCGGCCTGCCCTACGAGATCAAGCGCTATCAGCGCGACCCAAAGACCAACCTGGCGCCGCCGGAGCTGAAGGCGATCAACCCGCTGGGCAAATCCCCGGTGATCGAAGACGGCTCGCTGGTGTTGATCGAGTCCGCCGCCATCATCGACTACCTGATTCGCCGCCATGGCGCAGGCCGCTTCCAGCCCGACCCTGCCACGGCCACTTACGACAAGTACGTGCAATGGCTGCACTTTGCCGAAGGCTCGGCGATGCTGCCGCTGATGCTTAACCTCTACGTCGGCCGCCTGGGTGAGGCCGGGGCGCCGCTGCATCCGCGTATCGAGTCGGAAGTGGCCAACTACCTCGGCTACCTGAACGACGTGCTGGCGGACACGCATTACCTGGTGGGTGACGAACTGAGCGGCGCGGATATCCAGATGAGTTTTATCGGCGAAATCGCCAGGGCCCAGGGCAAGTTGCAGGCTTACCCGAACCTGGCGGCGTGGGTGCAACGCTTCCAGGCGCGGCCGGCGTATCGCAAGGCGGTGGAGCAGGGGGGCGAGTACGCCTTCGCGAAATAAGCCACTCCACGGTGGTGTGCGGG
>NZ_JBAWDE010000034.1:0-3406 GCF_049590575.1 Pseudomonas sp. | reverse complement strand
GGTCAAAGTTGATACAGGTCGTTTGGCCCTGCTCGGTCGGTAGCATGTAGAAGCGCATTTAAAACAATGCCCCAAGTAACGGCCCTTTACAACTGCCGAGGCGTTTTTGGAGACTGATCCTCTCCGATAAGCCACGCCTCGATCAAGTCGGCGATCATGCCCGCTCCGACGCTGTTGAGGTGGAGTGTGTCCGTGGTGACGAGAAGGCCGTTGCGCCGGGAGACTTCATCCCAGGAAAGGCCGGTGGCATGGAGCGCCAGGGCGTTGCCGGTGTTGTGCAAGCCGTCACGGTACTCCAGCCGGGGAGGGAGGTCGGCCCGGTCGCCTTCATGTTCGCGAAGATAGGCGACCATTCGCTCGTGCAGCGGAAGATAGGCGATGGTTTCTTCCCGGGCCACCCGGCGGACCGCGTCATTGTAGAGGGCGGTTTTCCGATTGGCCTCGTGCTCGAGATCTTCCCCGATCACGGCCAGCGAGAGGAGCGCCAGGCGCGCGTTCGTTTCCTGCTTCAGTCGCTGGACGATGGTTCCGAGATTGCGCTCGTACCAGGCCAGGGTCGGTTCCGTCGGCAGATGATTGAAGGCCTTGTACCGGGCGAGATTGCGCTCGCTCATCGTGACGTTGACGTCGTTTGTGCCGATGAGAATAGTGACGAAATCGGGCCGCTCGGCGATGACTTGGTCGAGCCGCTCGAGGCCGTTCCAGGCCAGGTCGCCGTTGACCCCGTGATTGATAAACCGAAAGGCCGCCAGCGAAGGCCGCGCGCCGAGCAGGTTGAGGTAATTGAAAGTGACCGTGCCCGCCGTCAGGCTCGCCCCGAAACAGACGACGGTTTTCACGCTCAATCGCCGTAGCCGTTCGGATGCTTCTGATGCCAGGCCCAGGCGCTCTCGATGATCGGCTGAAGGCGCGGATATTTGGGACGCCAGCCCAGCTCGCTGGTGATTTTATGCGAACTGGCCACCAGCCGGGGCGGATCGCCCGGACGCGGATCCATGACCACGACAGGAATGGGGTGGCCGGTCACTTTGCGCGCAATATCGACGACCTGCCGGACGGAAAAGCCTTCGCCGCTGCCCAGATTGTAGCTGACGCTGGCCTCGCGTCCCAGGGCCAGCATGTGGGCGGCGGCCAGGTCCTGGATGTGGATGAAGTCGCGGATGCAGGTGCCGTCGGGCGTGGCATATTTGTTGCCGTAAATTTCGGCCTTTTCCTTTTGACCCAGCGCGACTTTGAGGATGTTTGGGATCAGATGGGTCTCGATGCGGTGATCTTCCCCGAACTGCGCGCTGGCTCCGGCGGCGTTGAAATAGCGGAGGTTGACATGGATCACCCCATGAATCTTGTCGTACCATTGGAGGATCTGCTCGAACATGAGCTTCGACTGGCCGTAGGGATTGATCGGCTTTTGAGGCAGCCGCTCGTCCATGGGAACTTTATCGGGCGAGCCATAAGTGGCGCACGTCGAGGAGAAGATGAACTTCTTCACTCCGGTCTCGACCGCGGCGTCGAGCAGGTTGAGGGCGCCAAAGACGTTATTGCGAAAATACTTCGAGGGGTTGGTCATCGATTCGCCCACCAAGGCGTTGGCGGCGAAATGCATGATGGCGTCGGGCTTGGCCTCCTTCATCGCCGCAAAGATCTCCTTCCGGTTCTGGAGATCGCCTTTGATGAAGGCGGCCCGCGTGTCGACCGCCGCCCGATGCCCTTCGCTCAGGTTGTCGAAGATCGTGACCCGGTGTCCGGCGTTGATGAGTTCTTCCGAACAAATGCTGCCGATGTAGCCGGCTCCTCCGGTAACGAAAATATGCATGGGAAAATGAAAGCGTCCGCCGCGCCTAAGTCACGCCGTTTTCTTGCGCGGACGCCGTTTCAGTTCGGGCAGCGGCTTCCGCAGATTGCGGTAGATTTGTATGATGGAAACACAATTGTTGATGACGTAATAGAGGGAGAGCGCCGCGGCGAAGTTATAAAAGATGAAAAGAAAGAAGAGCGGCATGATTTGGGCGATCTTCGCCTGGGTCGGATCGCCGATTTGCGGTGTCATGCGCATCATCACCATGGTCAGCCCGGTGACCATGATGGGCAGGGGATGAAGCGATGGATGAAAGCCGAAGAACAGGAACGGCGCGGTCCAGACGGCGTCGGGCTTGGTCAAATCGTGAACCCAGAGGAACGATTGCCCGCGCAATTCAACCGCGTTCTGGAGCATGAAATAGAGGCTGAAGAAGACGGGCATCTGGATCAGGGCCGGCAGGCAGCCGCCGAAAGGGTTGACGCCATATTCCTTGTAGAGGGCGAACGTCTCGGTCTGGAGCTTTTCGGGAGTCTCTTTGTATTTGGCCTGGAGTTCCTTCAGCTTGGGCGCCAGCGCCTGCATCCGCTTGCCGGAACGGTTGGCGAAGCTTTGCAGCGGCCACGTAATCACCTTGATCATCAACGTGAGCAGGATGATGGCGACGCCGTAATTATGAAAGATGAGGAACCAGAAGTGGAGCACGGTCAGCATCGGCACGATCAAAAGCTCAAACCAGCCGTAGTTCATCAATTCGCCCTGATCAGCGCCCAGGGCGTCGAGCCGGTTGAAGTCCTTCGGCCCGGCGTAAAGGCCATAATTCAAGGTGACGGCGTGGCCCGCGGGCACGCTTAGGGCGGGGAAATTTGCCGAAGCTTCGATGTCGGGATCGGCATCCGGAGGAGCAAGTCTCCCATCCTGGTCCCATTGGTTGAAGCACCGGAACTCACCAGCTTGGATGGAATTCTCTGTTGCCGGAGTCAGAAGCACGGCGAAAAACTGATTTTCGACCCCGAGCCACCGCAGGGGTGACGGATCGATAGTCTGACTTGAAAACTGGTCCTTCGCATCATGCGTTTTGATTCCAATCAGGGGAATGGAACCGGGACTGAAGCTATTCAGGGTCGTCAGGTGAAACTTGGCGGCGAGCCAGCCGGAGCCAAGGTACTGAAGGTTGAATGACGAAGCTGAGCGCCCCTTTGACCACTTGGTAATAGGATCGTAAATCGGTTCCGCGCGACCGACGCTGAGGGAATAGGCGGGCAGCGTGACGTCGGCCGTGCCCGTGTTCGTCAGCGTGTCGTTCACATCGAGCGTGTAGACCAGGGGTTTGGTCTCGGGTTGCCCCAGGTCCCGGGCAATCTTGTGGAAAAGCACCCGCAGGTAACCGCTCATCCCCGTATCGGTTTCAAGTTCCTTGCCGAAAGTATAGGTCCGCTCCCATTTCACGCCGCCGGGGAGAGCGCAGGAAAAGCGGACCCCGTTGGGAAGATTTTCCTCAACCTGAAAATTGGCCGTATCGGCCCCCGGCCATCCACTGAGGGCGAGGACATTGGAATGGGATTGCTCGTTGAGCACAATATTTCCGCCATTATCGGCCTTGTGTTTTTT
>NZ_JBAWDE010000033.1:0-5839 GCF_049590575.1 Pseudomonas sp. | reverse complement strand
GCCCCCAGCAATGCACCGCCGGCCGCGCCGAGGGCGGCACCGGTGACGACCGACTTGGTCATGTCCGAATCGGTGGCACGCAAGTGCTGCACCGGCTCGTAGCAATTGGGGTAGTACTCGACCTTGGTGCTCGACGCGACCTTGGAGGCCGGCGACGTGGCGCAACCGGTCAGCACAGTGCTGAAACCGGCCGCGATCAGCAGCAAGTGACGCTTGGAAACCGCCTTACGGGAAAAAAGCATAGGTGTGTTCTCGTTTAAGTTTGACTTGCCCAGCGCGGCCCACCGCCGCCTGAGTCCCTTCCAAGCTCGCCATACAGCCAGCGATCATCGCTGACCGCTCGCTGCGAGCAATTCCTTCAAGATCGTCGCCGGGTCGGCCCGCTGTTGCTTGCGGTAGTTGCCGACATGGCGGACGAACAGTGTTGCGCGCGTTACCAGGCTCTTGCCGAGCACCGGCTTGCGGTCCAGCTCTTCCTTGATTCGTTGAAACTGCGCCTGGATCACCGCATCGGTGTAGCGCGTGCCGGTGGCCAGGTTGTCGATGTAAATCGCCACCGCGCCATCGAGTGCACTGCGACCATTGGTGATGGCCATGTCAAACAGCTGCGCGCTGGCCTGGTCTTTGTTGTCCAGGGCCTGCTGGCGACTCTTCTGCAGGTTGGCCAGGCGGATGTTGTAGTTGGCAATGGTCTCGGCCACCAACGCGGCCGACTGGATCAGGTTGCCCGCGGCTTCTTCACGTTGCTGGGCGATCAGCGAGACGTTGCGCTTGAGTTCCTCGTTGACCAGCCCCAGCTCGGCTTGCAGCTTGGGGTCAACGCTGGCGGCGATGATGCTGTCGAGGCGCTTGGTCGGGTCCTGGGCGTCGTCAATGGCGTCGGTCAGCGAGGCCAGGCGGCCTTCTTTCTGCCACTGCGCAAACAGCTCCTTGTAGCGCGAGCGCGGCGCCGACAACGCGCCGATTGCTACGCGAAAACCGGTGGTCTCGTTGCTTTGCTCGGTGCCGTCGGCAGCGAACAACGGGTACTCGCGGCGCATGCCGGTAAACAGCGTGCCCTCGCCTTCCAGGTAGTTGCCGCCCTTGACCACAAAGCCGCCATAGGTACCCTGGCGGCGTCCGGCGTGCACCAGTTGGAAGGACTCCTGGACCATTTCCGCCGCGTTGCCAATCACGTCGAACAGGCCAATCGGGTTAGGCAATTTGGTGCCGATGGGCATCAAGCGCGCGGCCTGACCGGTGCCGCCGGCAACCTGATTGAAGACTGCGTAATCACCCAGCGGGCCGTCGCTGTCACTGCCCTCGACGCGACGTGGGAACAGCCGCCCTTCGAGGTCCTGGCGGCTGACCGCCTGGCCGCCGCGCGCGGCGAATTCCCACTCCACTTCGGTGGGCAGGCGCACAAAGCCCAGGCCACCGTCCTCCGCAGAGGAACCACGCCCGCTCACCGGCAAAAACTCGCGGTGATACTTCATCAGCCAAGCGCTGTACACCGCCGAGAAGCGCTCGGCTTCAAAGCGCGACAGCTTGACCTTGGGCAAGCGCCCGGCCATGCCGTCGGGCACATCGCACGCCGGCGCCGGTTCGCCACTGGCCAGCGACTGCGCCTGGGACATCACCTGGGCGTACTGGCGCGCGGTCACTTCGTACTTGCCGATGAAATACAGCATCGGCTTGAGCGGGGTTTTGGCGTCGGTCTTGGGCATCAACGGCGCGATGACCTTGTTCCAATCCTTGGGCAAGTCCTTGAGGGTGAACTGGCCGTTGATGAAGTCGCGGCGATAACCGGAAATAAACGACTGCTGATAACCCGCCTCGCCTTCGGCAAAGGGGTAGCCGAGGCTGATCTCGCGATCATCCAGAGTGCCCTGGGCCAGCACGTAGGCGTAGCGGAACACCATGTTGCCTTCGCACGGCAGCGGCAGGCTGACGTCGCCCTCCAACGGCTTGGGGTTGTCGAGCTTGTCGCTTGCCTCGTCGGCCCAGGCCATCGAGGCCAGGCTCAGCGCCAGGGCGGCGCCCAGTAACTTATACATCTCTGATTCCTTCAGAAGCCTGGATACGCGCCACACGCCAACCCCCACACGCCGCCGCCACGGCGCTGACGCCGAGGACTGCCGCCAGGGCCAGGCCGTAATGCCGCGCCAGCAGGTGGCTGGCGTGTTCGCCCGCCACCTGCACAAATAACTTATTCAACGCTGCCTCGGCCAGGCCATACAGCCCGGCACTCAGCACGGCGGCAATACCCGCGCTGTACAGCGCCTGCAGCAGCACAAACACCAACAGCCCAGCCGTGGAAAACCCCAACAGGCGCAGCACCGACAATTCCCGACGCTTGCGCGCCACAGCGGCCAGCGCCCCAGCGAAGATCGCCGCAAACGCCCCGGCCAGGGCCAACCCGGCGATGATCCAGAACACGATCGACAGGTTGCGGCTCAACGACTGCACCTGCGCGATGGTCTGCGCCTGGGTCGACACCAGCAGATTCTGCCCGGCGAAATACACCCGCAGCGGCTCCACATCAGTGAGGTTGCGCGCATACAAGCGAAACGCCGGATACACCCGCTGCTCGCTCACGCCCACCGCCTCGCCGTCCCAGCCCAGTGCCGGTACGGCGCGGCCATCGCGGTAATCTTCCGCCGCTTCCAGCAACTTCAAATCAGCAAACAAGCCGTCGCGCGCGAAGGCTTCCAATGGCAATACCGCCAGCACCTGCAGCCGCGTGCGTTGCGCCTCGACACGCCCGGCTACTTGCCGCGCAAAGCGGGTCTCCAGCCAATCGCCGGGCCGCGCCGCAAGCTTCTCGGCAGCGGTGTGGCTCAGCACGATCTGGTCCAGCCCCTTGGGCACTGGCAAGCGGCCCAGCAACGGATCACCCGGCGCCGTCGGCAGCATTTCCAGGACCAGGGTGCCCACCTGCGCCGTGGCCGCAATCTGTCGTGTACGCGGCAGTGCAAAGGCCACCTCACTGCGCTGGCCCAGTTGCTCGACAAATCCACTGCTGAATCGACCACCGCCCAACGGAATAATTTCACGGGTGGCGGGGTCGGTCTGCAAACGTTCGGTCAAACTGCTAACCAGTCCGAATTTAAGGCCGAATAACACCAGCAACGGCGCGATCACCGCCACCAGCGCCAGCACCGAACACGCCGACAGCCAGGCGTCGTTGCGATAGTCCTGCCAGGCCAGCGAGGCCACCAGAGGAAAGCGCATCAGCACACCTCCCCGAGGGTTGCGGTGACGCCGCCGTCGGTGTCGCGTCGGCAACTGATGCGTCGCACCTGCAAGCCACTGGCGCGGGCCAGCGGTTCGTCATGGGTGGCGATCACACAGGCGGCGCGGTGTTCGCGGGCCTGGGCCAGCAGCGCGTGCATCACGCGCTCGGCGTTCAGCGGGTCAAGCGACGCGGTCGGTTCATCGGCCAACACCAGTTGCGGCGCGTGCACCAAGGCACGCGCGCAGCTCACGCGCTGGCGCTGGCCCACCGACAGCGCCGCGGGCTTCTTGGCCAACTGGTCGCCGATTTCCAACTGCTCGGCCAGCCGCGCCACACTGCCGTCGTCCTTCAAACCGAGCAATTGGCGGGACAGCGCAATGTTGCTGCGCACGTCGAGAAAACCCAGCAGGCCGCCGGTTTGCAGCACATAGCCCAAGTGACGGCTACGCAGCTCAGCCAATGCAGTTTGCTTGTCGGCGCGCCACAACCCGCCAATATCCTGCTGATTGAATTCGAATGCTCCCACCTGATCCGGCGCCAGCACCAACGCGAGCAAATCGAGCAAGGTGCTTTTGCCGCAGCCGCTCGGCCCGACAATTGCCAATTGCTCACCCGCACGCAGTTGCAACGCCGGAACCACCAGGCTGTAACGCTGGCTACCGAGGCCCCGGCTCTTGTGCACCGCGTTCAAGTTCAGCATCACGGCAGCGTCGACAGTGGCACGCGGTACAACGCATCGCCCGGCTCGGCATCGCCGAAACGGACCCAGTTGGCCACGTCATTGTGGAAGGTTTCGTAGAGGCGGATTTTTGAATCCAGCTCGTCGATAAAGTCTTCCTGCTCGGCCACGCTCAGCGACAACCACAGGTCCTGGGTCATGTTCAGCGACTTGCTGCGGTACGGCAGGCCTTCGAGGTATTCACCGAGAATGCCGCCGTCGGCGAGGTTGCCGCCCTTGCGCAGGGCCTGCGGGTCGCGGCTCATATAGGCCGAGGCGCTGGCGATTTCCTGGAAGAAATCCTTGGGTGACGTCTGGGTTTTGCGCGCGGCATCGACGATCAGTTTCAGCGACTGCTGCAAATCGTTGAGCTGCAACTTGGTCAACATCACGCACACCTGGAACGCCGGCAGCGCCGGGTTGGTCAGGTCGCGGTCGGCGGTCCAGGCACTGACCAGCTGGGGCGCCTGGCTCGCGGCCTTGTGACCGAGGAAATCCATGTGCATCGCGTAACCAACGGCGGCGGATTTGTCCGCCAGGCTTGGCGCGCTGCTCAACAGCGGCACGGGCTGCGGTGTATTGCTGCGCACCTGGTGCACGAGGTTGGCGAACACCGTGCCGATCTCATCCACCCGCTCACCCAGCTTGCGCACATCGCCACCGGGCACCGGCGTGTACAAGTCGCCGATCTGCGGGTTGGCGTCGGCCGTGAGGATGCGGTACTGGCTCTCGGCGCCGGCGTGGGTCTTCTTGCCGGCATCGGTGCGCAGGTGCAGCGCGTAGATTTTGATCTGCTTGCCCAGCGCGGCCTGGCGCACTTCGGCTTCGTTCATCTGGGTGGCGGCGAACGGGTCGTTCTTGCGCAACGCGCCGGCATCGGTCACCAGCAAAATGATACGGCCGCCGTAGCCGGACCAGTCCATAGCGTCCACGGCCTGCATCACCCCGGCAAACGCATCCTCGTTGAAGGAATGGCTGGACACGGTGGACGCCTTGACCTCGCGCGCCATGTCGAGAAAGCGCTGCGGGTCGCGGCCCTGGTCGAGGCTGATCAGGGTCTTGGTCACGTATTCCAGGCCGGGGGTTTTCTTGATGCTGCTGCGAAAACCAACCATGCCGAAGCTGACACTGTCCAACTCGCCGCGCTCGGCAATGCGGGTTTGCAGCTCATGCACCACATCGCGGATCTGGTCGATGTACGGCTGCATGGAAACGGTAGTGTCGACCACCAGCACCACGGCGGTGCGGAAGGCATCGGCGTTGGCGTTCAGCACCCGCGCGGCCGGTTTTGCAGCGGCCGTGCCGGGGTCGATCGAGGCCACATTGAGCAACTGCACCGGCTGGCCGTTTTCGTCGAAGCTTTCTTTGGAATCGAAGATCGGCAACAGGTAGAACTGGTTCTGCGGCACCGCGCTGGCGGTCGGTTCCAGGGCCAGGATCTGGCTGTTGTCTTGCGTGTTTTTCTGCGCCTTGGCCAACACGCCTTTGGCGGCGGCCGGGTCGGCCAGCAGCTTCTCGACTTCGCCGGATTGGCGCAGGAACATCACCGGCGCGCGGCCTGAGCGCTCGGTGAACTTGAGCACCAGGCTTTGTTTCCAGTCGCTGACTTGCGCGGCCGGCAACCAACCGTCGCTGCGGCCGTCAGTGGCCGCGCCAACGCGCACCCACGGGCTGCCGTCGACGTCCTTGCGCTGGTAAACGTAAAGCACGGAAAACGCCGGCAGCCCTTCGCCCGATGCACCGCCGGCCTCATGGGACAGCTTGGCGCCCGGCTTGCTGAGCACACGCTGGAACAAGGTCTTTTTGCCGGCCATCAGCAACGGCCGCTGGCCACCGTCCGCCTGCGCCGCGACGGCGGGCGGTGTGGCGGCTGCGGTTGCAGCAGAGGTTGCCTTGGGCACTGC
>NZ_JBAWDE010000032.1:0-19327 GCF_049590575.1 Pseudomonas sp. | reverse complement strand
CACCGCTTTCGCGAGCAAGCCCGCTCCCACATTTGTTATGCGGTGTTGCTCAGGCCACTTGTTTGGCTTGCTCACGCTCGGCGATCAGTTGGCGGGTGAGGGGGATCAAGCGCTTGCCGTAATCAATCGCGTCATTGAGCGGGTCAAACCCACGGATCAGGAAGGTGGTGATACCGAGGTCGTAGTAATCCACCAGCGCCTCGGCGACCTGTTCGGCAGTGCCGACCAGTGAGGTCGAGTTGCCCTGCGCGCCGAGCAGCCCGGCAATCCCGGTCCACAGGCGCTTGTCCAGGCGCGAGCCTTGCGCTGCCGCGGCGAGCAACCGGCGCGAGCCTTCATTCGGCGGTTCACGCCGTACAAAGCCATTTTTCTCGGCGAGTGCGGTGGCTTGCTGCAGGATGTGCTCGGCACGCGCCCACGCCAGTTCTTCAGTCTCGGCAAGGATCGGCCGCAACGACAAACTGAAGCGAATCGTGCGCCCATGCTTGGCCGCTTCGGCACGCACCTGGGTCACGATTTCGCGCACTTGCTCATAGGTCTCACCCCACAGCGCATAGACATCGGCGTGCTTGCCCGCCACCTCGATTGCGGCCTTGGACGAGCCACCAAAATACAGCGGGATATGCGGCTGCTGCGGCGACTTCACCGTGGAGTACGCCCCCTCGACCTGGTAATAGGTGCCGGTAAAATCGAAGGGCTGCTCGCTGGTCCATTCCTGGCGCACCACGCTCAGGTATTCGTCGGTGCGCGCGTAGCGTTCGTCCTTGCCGATATGGCTGCCGTCGGCACGCAGTTCGCCGTCATCGCCACCGGTGATGATATGCACGGCGGTACGCCCACCGTTGAACACGTCCAGGGTGGTGAACTGGCGCGCAGCCAGGGTGGGTTGGGCAAAGCCGGGGCGGTGGGCGATCAAAAATTGCAGCTTGTGGGTGACGCTGGCGGCATGCGAAGCGATCAGCGTGCTGTCCGGGCTGTTGGAGTGAAACGCCACCAGGGCGCGGTCGAAACCGGCCTCTTCGTGGGCGCGGGCCACGGTTTCTACGTAGTCCGGTTGCAGGGTAGGGCCGCTGCGCGGGTGGATCTCGGACGCGTGATGGCCGCCGATATAGCCGATGAATTCAATGCTCATGGTCTGTCCTTGTCGAGTGCGGGTTTGACACCTCCACCGGGCATGGGGTCGGTTATTCGCCTCTAAAGTAGGGGCAAGGGCGAGGCCTGTGAAATGCCGATTGGTTCTAACCTAATTATTAAAAAAATGAATCATTATTGTAGTTATAGATGAATAAAGCGCATTTTAGCCATTCCCCCAGGCCAGCACCACAGCGCAAGCCTGACCGTCGATAACGTTGTAATTTCCCCGGGGCTGAGGTCTGATGGGCGCCGAAAACAGCGCCTTACAGGTTGATTCTCATGCGGGCAGAACTTGCGCACTATGGCGGTATTACCGTCATGATTCCGGCCGCCATCATCATTGCTGTCTGGTTAAGGTATTCCAACCCTTGGGCACTGAGGGCCTGGGCAATAACAGTGGCGGTCGCTTATTCGATTGTGGCGGTCAGCAAGTTGCTGTTTAAGGGCTGGGGGGTGTCCCTTCAATACTGGGACATTGCGGTATTAAGTGGGCACGCGATGAACACGTGCTTGATGCTCACCGTGGGCGTAAGCCTGGTGGCGCGCCAATATAAAAACGCGTGGCGTTGGCCGGCGGCGTTAGTGGGTTTAGTGTCCAGTGCCTGGTTCAGTGCTTATTGCGTCGCGCCGTATATCCACCCGCTGAATGAAGCACTGGCCGGTGCCGCGCTGGGGGCGATAGCGGCGGGCGCATTTCTGTGGCGCATCGAACCCGCACAGGTGCATGTCCCGCCGGCATTCATCGGCGCAGGCCTGGTGGTGGTGCTGGCCTGCGCACTGGTGCCCAAGTACAACGCCGAGTTGTTGCTCAACCGGGTTGCCGTCAGCCTGTCAGGTGCCGAACAGGCGCATCAGGAGCCTGCCTGGCGACTCGACGCGGCGCACAGCAAAGCCGAATAAGTCACCAGGTCCAGCGCCAGGTTGCTTTCCACCATCAGCTCCAGCAACACCGTCTGCGCGTTGAAGCGCCGCGCATCCCCACGGCGGCGCGCGTCCCTCATCTGCTTGAACAGACTGTGGGTGATCTGCCGGGCAGAGCTGCCGTGCAGACGGTCCAGCCAATGGCCAATCAACTGGGTATTGCGCTGGTACTGCTCGGCCGAGACCGGCTCGCCGAACCCTTCGAACATCCCGGTCAGTTTCCTCAGCGCATAACCGCGCTTCAAATCCCCCAGCAGGCTCACGGCCGTTCCTCGGTGCCACAGATATTGGCCAGCAATTCGGCAGTCTTGACCTGCATGAACTGGCTGTCTCCGCGGCTTTCCACGCACAGGCACACCGACAACGCATCACTGACCTGCAACTTGAAGCGCCAGTCGGCGAACACCATCGACAGGCCGCTGCAGGATTCGTTGCTGTCCAGGGAATTGTCGGCATACAACACCTGCATGCGCTCGACCACGCGGGTCGAGTTATTCACGTCGACATGAATATTTCCCGAAGAAGGAAATAGGCCAATACGCTCTACCAATAACTTTGAAGTGTTCATGGCCGTCCCTTCGCTATTGCATTCAGGCGGCACTTTATTATGCGCCCGTGAAAAAGTACCGGAATGTTATTTTTAGTCGGTTAGTTGCCGCGTTGTTATTTTTTGTCTTGCGCGATAGATAGTCGATGTTTACCGGCTGTGGTCATAATCAACCGCTCGTTAGTTGCTGGCTTTAAATAAGGTCGTCCCTTTTGCCGAAGAATAAGTGTGCGGTGCGTGGGAGGTTGCCTTGTTCAAAAAGATATTGATCGTGTGCATCGGCAACATCTGCCGCAGCCCGACGGCGGAACACTTGCTGGGCGTCGCGCTGGTGCCCTACGGGATCCAGGTGAGTTCGGCCGGCTTGGCAGCCTTGCGCGATCATCCGCTGGAGCCGACGGCCGGGCAGGTGCTGCAGGAGCACGGGCATGTGCCGCAGGCGCACAAGGCGCGCCAGCTTGACGCCGCCGCCGTGAGCGCAGCCGACCTGATCCTGGTGATGGAGCAGCGCCACATCGACGGTGTGCTCAAGCTGGCGCCCGAGGCCCGGGGCAAGGTGTTCCTGCTGGGCAAGTGGCAGCACGACCGCGAGATCACCGACCCCTATCGCCAGGGCAAGCCTGCCTTTGTGCAGGCCTATGCATTGATCGAACAGGCCGCACAGGCCTGGGCCCAGCGCCTGGCGCGCTGACGCTCTCTCTTAAAACGATTGCAAGGACGAAGACGCGATTTATGTATTCACCCCAGAACGCTTCCCCGGACAGCCCCCACCGTGACGAGATCGATGTGCTCGGCATGCTCGGCACCCTGATCGATCACAAATGGCTGATCGCAGCGATCACCGCCAGCTGCATGGTGATCGGCGCGGCCTACGCGATCCTCGCGGCGCCGGTGTACCAGGCGAACGCGCTGATCCAGGTGGAGCCGAAGAAGAACGACATGCTCGGGTTTTCCGATGTCAGCAGCCTGCTGGGCAAGGAATCGCCTGCGGTGACCGAGATCGAACTGATCAAGTCGCGCACCATTATTGGCAAGACCGTCGATACGCTGGCGCTGGATATCACTGTCACGCCCCAGCATTTCCCGTTGATCGGCGGCTTTCTCGCGCGACGTTATGCGCCAACGCAGCCGGGCGATATCGCGCCGCCGTTGTTCGGTTTCAGCCGCTATTCGGCGGGTGGCGAGCGCCTGGTGCTGGGCACCTTGAACCTGCCCGCCGGGTTGCTTGGCACCACGCTGGTGCTGGTCGCCGGCGAGGGCCAGGCCTATACCCTGTTTGATGAGGATGGCCAGCAGATCGCCGCTGGCCGTGTCGGTGAAGGGTTTTCCGCCGACGGGGTAGAAGTGTTGGTCAAGGAACTGCGGGCCAACCCCGGTGCGCGTTTCAAGGTGGTGCGCAAACCGCGCCTGGATGCGGTGGCCGATTACCAGGACTTGCTCACCGTGATCGAGCGCGGCAAGGAGTCGGGGATCATCAGCCTGTCCCTGGAGAGCACGCGGCCGGCCCTGGCGGTGCGCACGCTGAAGGAAATTTCCAGCCTGTATGTGAAGCAGAACGTCGACCGTACCTCGGCCGAGGCGGCGCAAAGTTTGTCGTTTCTCAATGATCAGCTGCCTCAGGTGCGACGTGACCTGGAGAAGGCCGAGAACGCCTTGAACCGCTTCCAGACGCGCAGCAAATCCATCGACATCAGCCTGGAGGCCAAGGCGGTGCTCGACCAGGTGGTGGCTCTGGACACCGGCATCTCCGAGCTCAAGCTGCAACAGGCCGAGATGGACCGCAAGTTCACCCCGCAGCACCCGGCCTACCGCGCCTTAATCGCCAAGCTGGCGGAACTGAATGCCAAGCAGGCGCAGATGACCAAGCGCGTCGAAGGCCTGCCCAGCACCCAACAGGAATTGCTCAGCCTGACGCGCGACGTACAGGTCGGCACCGAGATCTATACCCAGTTGCTCAACCGTTCCCAGGAGCTGGACGTGATGCGTGCCGGCACGGTGGGCAACGTGCGCCTGATCGACAGCGCCGACGCCAACCTGAGCAAACCGGTGGAGCCGCGCAAGGTGATCGTGGTGCTGCTGGCGATGCTGCTTGGCGGCATGCTCTCGGTCGGCCTGGTGCTGGTGCGCAGCTTGCTCAACCGTGGCCTGGAAAGCCCGGATGACATCGAAAAGCTCGGCCTGCCGGTGTACGCGTCGATTCCCTTCAGCCTGTTGCAAAAGGCCGAGGAAACCAACGCCTCGAAAAGCCGCTCGACGGCGCCGACCTTGCTGGCGATCAACCACCCCAGCGACCTGGTGATGGAGGCCATGCGCAGCCTGCGCACCAGCCTGCATTTCGCCATGCTCGAGTCCAAGAACAACCGGCTGATGATCACCGGCCCGAGCCCGGAGGTGGGCAAGACGTTTGTCTCGGCCAACCTGGCGGCAATCGTCGCGCAATCGGGCCAGCGTGTGCTGCTGATCGATGCGGACATGCGCAAGGGCTACTTGCACAAAATGCTCGGCAAGACCGTAGAGGCGGGCTTGTCCGACCTGCTGGTCAAGCGTTGCGACTTGCAGGAGGCGATTCATTCGACGGCGGTGGAGCGCTTCGATTTCATCGGGCGCGGGCAGATCCCGCCGAACCCATCGGAACTGCTGATGCACCCCAATTTTGCTGCGCTACTGGCCGAAGTCAGCGAGCGTTACGACCTGGTGATCATCGACACTCCGCCGTTGCTGGCGGTGACCGACGCCGCAATCGTGGGGCGCCAGGCCGGTACCAGCCTGCTGGTCACGCGTTTTGGGGTGAACTCGGCGAAGGAAATCGAGCTGACCCTGCGCCGCTTTCACCAGAACGGCATTGAGCTCAAGGGCGCGATTTTCAATGGTGTGCAGAAACGTCGTTCCGCCAGCTACGGCTATGGCGACTACGGCTATTACAGCTACGCCTACCAATCCGACAAGGCCTGATGCCCTATGGACAAGGTGCTTGAAATGCCCCGCTCGTTGGCGCGCCGTTTCCGCCTCAATGTGCTGAGCTATGGCTACACGCAACTGGTGACGCTGGCGGCGCAACTGGTGCTGGTGCCGTTTTTCCTGCAGGCCTGGGGCACGGGGCGCTACGCCGATTGGCTGGTGCTCACCGGTATCCCGTCGCTGCTCAGCCTGCTCGACCTGGGCGTGGCCCAGGCCTCGGCCACCAGTGCGACCTTGCGCGCCAGCCAGGGTGACGTGCCCGGCGCGCGCCGCAGTGTGCAGACCGCACTGGCGTTCACCCTGGCGCTGGTCGCGGTGGTCGTGGTCTTCGCCCTGACCCTGGGCCAGTGGCTCGACTGGGTGGCGCTGCTGGGGCTCAAGACCCTGACACCCGAACAGGCCAGCCTGGTGGTGCTATTCATGTCCGGCTACCTGTGCACGCGTTTGCTCGGCGGGCCGATCGACGCGTGGTTTCGCACCATCGACCGCACCGTCGGCGGGGTCTTCATCATGGCCAACCGCCGGACCCTGGATATCCTGCTGTCTATCAGCGTGCTGCTGCTCGGCGGCTCGGAGCTGCAATTGGCCCAGGGCATGTTTTTCAGCCAGGTGCTGTTCCTGGTGCTGGTGACGCTGTTTGTGCGGCGCATTTCACCCTGGCCGTTGCTGGGGCTGGCGTCGGCCTCCTGGGCCGAGTTTCGCGGCATCTGGAAGCCGGCGCTGGGGAGCGCGGCGATCCCGCTGGCGCAAGCCATCACCCTGCAGGGCGGTTTGCAGGTGCTCAACCAGATCGCCGGCCCGGCGGTGGTAGTCGGTTACACCATGGCGCGCACCCTGATGCGGCTGATCATCCAGTTGGGCATCACCTGCAGCAACGCGCTGACGCCGGAGATCTCGCGGCTGGCGGGGCGTGGCGAGTTCGAGCAGGCGCGGCGCTTTACCCAGCGCGCCAGCACCCTGGTGCTGGGCCTGTGCGTGCTGGTGTATGCCGCCGGGATCTGGGCCGGGCCGCACATCATCCTGCTGTGGAGCCACGGCCTGGTGCAGGTCGATCGCCTGTCCTTGGCGTTGATCGGCTCCCATACGATTTTGAACGTGGCCTGGTTCATCCTGGCGGCGATGCTGATTTCCACCAACCGCCACACCGGCACCTCGCTGATCTATGCCTTGAGCAGCCTGGCGGCCTTGCTGGCGTGGCTGGCAGGCAAGGAACACATCGACCCGCTGCTCGGCGCATCGCTGTTGTTGTCACTGCCGGAACTGGTGGTGTTGGTGTACCTGCGGCTGATTCGCGTGGTGGAGGTGGGCCCATGATGCTGTCCCAGGCGCGCCTCACGCTGTACGTGCCGCTGACGTTTTTCGCCTTGCCCCTGGCGCTCAGCAATAACCTGTCGCAGCCCTTGGCGCTGCTGCTGTTGCTGCCATTTGTGCTGTATGCGGCGCGCGGGTTCATGCGCGCCGCGCCGTTGCTGGCGCTGGTGATTGCGTCGAGTGTGCTGCAGGTACTGGTGAGCAGCGGGGCGAAAATTTCGCTGTACCAGTTCCTGCGTTCGGGCATTCCGTTTTTCTATTTTGTGCTGCTGCTGGCCGGGTACAGCTATGTGCTGGCGAATGTTGAAAAGATCGCCCGCGCCCACAGCTTCAACTACCGCCGCATCATCGAACGGGTGATTTATATCTTCGCCCTCGGGCAGTTGCTGCAAGTCAGCCTGTACGGCGTCGGCATCGACCTGACCAACGCGGCCTCCAAGTCCAGCGATGAAGTGGGGCGGATCATGTTGTTCCCCACCAGTTCGGCGGTGTTGCTGTTTTTCTATGCGTGCTGCCAGCGCAAGATCGGCTTGATGCTGATCCTGGCTGTCACGCTGCTGGCGGCAGGTTCCAAGACGATCCTCGCGGCCATGGCGGTGATGATCCTGTTGTCGGCCATCACCCAGCGCAAGCTCAAGTCGCTGGCCGTGTTGGTGGTCGCCATCGGCGCGCTGGGCACGCTGACGTTCTACGCCAGCCCCTTGGCGGTGTCGCGCTTTGCCACTTACCTGTTCGAGGAGAAAGGCGAGGACGTGACCCGCGCCTTCGAAATTTCCCATGCCAAGTCGTCGTTCCTGGAAAACCCGGCCACGGTGTTTCTCGGCAATGGCCTGGCCAAGCAGTTGACGCCCGGCGTGCCGACCAATGACGAGCGCTGGTTCGAGAACTCCAAGTTCGATATCGAGAATGGCTACTGGGGCGTGATCGCCAAGTTGGGCGTGGTCGGTGTGGCGCTGTTCGGCCTGCTGTTCAGCGGCTTGCCGCGCAGCCCCGTGTCGCTGGCGGTTATTGCGATCCTGCTGATTTTCTCGTTCAAGACCAGCTACCAGTTCTTCACCACCTTTGATGGCAGCTATTTGCTGGTGTGGTCGATGTTCATCGGCCTGCTGACTAAAACCGCGCCTGCCCGCCAAAGCGTTTTCCCTCACTATTTATCAAGACAGGCTGGATCATGAGCGCATCGGCACGCCCCGTCAGGGCCGGGATACTGACTTACCATTTCAGCGAAAACTTCGGCGCCGTGCTGCAAGCCTATGCGTTGCAGCGCTGGCTGCAGCAGCAGGGTTTGCAGGTGAGCCTGATCAACTATCACCCGGCCTACGTGGAGGATGGCAGCGAGCTGCGGCAACTGTTCAACCCGCGCCAGCTCAAGGCCAATCTCAAGGCCCTGTACCTCAAGGCCCTGGCCTTGAAAACCCAGGTGCTGGGGCCGAACGCACAGTCGCGGCAGTTCCAGGCGTTCAAGGCGCGCTTCCTGAATATCCAGGCGCCGCGTTATGCCAGTGCCGACCAACTCAACCAGGCTGTCGCCGGGCAACAGTTGCTGGTGGCGGGCAGCGACCAGATCTGGAATCCGTCGGGCCAGACCGGCCTGGACCCCGCGTATTTCCTGGCGTTTGACTGCGACAAGAAGATCCGGCGGATCTCCTACGCCGCGAGTTTCGGCAAGGAATACCTGGAGCCTGAGTACCACGCCCAGGCCGAGGGCCTGCTCAAGCAGTTGTCGGCGATCGGCGTGCGCGAGGAGAGCGGGGTGGGCATCGTGCAGCAGGTGGCAGGGCTGGCCGCGCAGTGCGTGCCTGACCCAACGCTGTTGCACCGCGACTATTCGGCGCTGCTCGCCACGGCGACCCAGACCCGCACCGGCCACGTGTTCTGCTATGCGTTGCGCACCGGCGTGGGTGTGCGTGAAGTGGCCCAGGCACTGTCGCGGCAGGTCGCCGGGCCGATTGTCTCGCCGTACAACGCGCACCGGCGCTGGCGGCAAATTGGCGAAACCGTGCAGGTGGGCCCGCAGGACTGGCTCAAGTTGCTCAAGGACAGCGCCTACGTGGTGACCAATTCCTTCCATGCCACGGTGTTCGCGATCATTTTCGAAAAGCCGTTTATCGCCGTGGGCCTGCCGGGCACCAAGGCCTCGCTGAACGCTCGGGTGCGCAACCTGCTGGAGAAGCTGGAATTGTCCCAGCGTTTCCTGCCGGCGGACGACGCTGATCACGTGCAGACGCTGATCGCCGCGCCCATCGACTGGGTGGCCGTACGCGCCCGGCGCCAGGCGCTGCAGCAGGTGGGTGAGCGCTACTTGCTCGAACAACTGGCGGCGCTCAAGCCATGAGCGACTTCGCGCAACTCAAGTATGTCGACACCTTGCCGCGCAGCGACAAGGCGCGGCGCCTGCTGTGGGGCATCGTCTACCAGCTGCTGTTTCGCCCCACGCCACGCTGGATGCTGCACGGCTGGCGGCGCTGGCTGCTGCGCTGCTTTGGCGCCAAGGTCGGCGTGGGCTGCCGTATCGCGCCCACGTGCAGCATCTGGGCGCCGTGGAACCTGGAGGTCGGCGACTACACCGCCATCGCCGACGGGGTGGACGTGTACGCCATGGCGAGGATCACCCTGGGCTCCAAAGTCACCGTCAGCCAGCGCTCGTTCCTGTGCACCGGCACCCATGACACGCGCAGCCTGCTGCGGCCCCTGGTGACCCGCGAGATTGTGATCAAGGACCACGTGTGGGTCGCCGCCGAAGCCTTTGTGCACCCCGGCTGCGTGCTGGAGGAGGGCTGCGTGGTTGGCGCACGGTCGGTGGTCACCGCCAGCCTGCCGGCCTGGATGATTTGCGTCGGTGCGCCGTGCCGCCCCCTCAAACCGAGAGACATCGCACTATGAAACAGGTGAAACGCATGATGGATAAGGCATGGAAGTTGATGTTGTTCGTCAGCGAGTTCTTTCGCGACATGCTCACGTTTATTCGCCACAACGGTTATTCGCCGTTGGAAAGCCGCAACAGGAAGCTGTTCTACAAAATCCTCATCGAAACCCATACGGTGGAGAAGGGCCTGTCCCTCAAGGAACCCAAACCGCTGTTCGGCAAGGACAAGATCAACGGCATCATCCAGATGCTCGACGCCTACGACCGTGACTATTCGGCGTTGCCGGTGGAGATGGCCCTCGGCGCTTTCCAGGGCTACCTCGAGCTGCATCGCACGCTGGGGCTGAGTGACGATTTTGTGCTTGGGCTGCAGGCCTATGTCGAGCGCCTCAAGCACGACGGTAACGCCGGCACGGGCGGGATCAAGCGTGCCGCGCCGTGGCTGGGCAATGGCGGGCTGGACGCCAAGGCGTTCCTGCAATCGCGCTCCAGTTGCCGCATGTTCCAGGCCGGCAAGATCGACCGCCACCTGCTGACGTCGCTGGTGGAACTGGCGCAAACCTCACCGTCGCAGTGCAACCGCCAATCGTCGCGGGTGCATGTGTACCAGGACCGCGCGGTGATCGCGCAGCTGCTCGACCTGCAGGGCGGCTCGCGCGGGTTTGCGCAGTCGGTGGACAACCTGTTCGTGGTCACCTCGGACGTCACCGCCTGGGGCGGCGCCGGCCAGCGTAACCAGCTGTATGTCGACGGCGCGCTGTTCTCGATGGGCCTGTTGCTGGCCTGCCACGCCAATGGCCTGGGTGCCTGCCCGCTGAACCTGGCGATCCTCAACTCGGTGGAAAAAAAGATCCGCAGCCTCGGCGCCATCCCGGCCAGCGAGCGTTTGATCATGATGATCGCCGTGGGGCTGCCTTTGGAAAGCCACTTCCGCGCCGCGCGTTCACCGCGCCGGCTGACCACTGAAGTCTTGCAACTGCACGGTGTTTGAGATGAAACGAGAAACCGTCAGTGTGGTGATTCTGACCTACAACGAAAGCCTGCACATCGCGCGGGCGATCGACTCGGCGCGGGCCTTCAGCGACGAAGTGCTGGTGGTGGATTCTTTCTCCACCGACGACACCTGCGAGATTGCCCGCCGCCACGGCGCGCTGGTGGTGCAGCACCCGTTCGTCAACCAGGCCAAGCAATTCCAGTGGGCGCTGGACCACTTGCCGATCACCGGCAATTGGACGATGCGCCTGGACGCCGACGAAATCATCGAAGCCGACCTCGCCGCGGCGATCAATACGCGCCTGCCGACGCTGGCCAGTGACATCACCGGGATCAACTTCAAGCGCAAACATATCTTCATGGGCCGCTGGGTCCGGCATGGCGGGCGCTACCCGTTGAAGATGCTGCGGCTGTGGCGCACCGGCCTGGGGCGCATGGAGGACCGCTGGATGGATGAGCACATCTCGGTGGCCGAGGGCCGCACCATCACCCTGGACGGCGGGTTCGCCGACCACAACCTGCATGACCTGACCTTCTTCACCCACAAGCACAACGGCTACGCGACCCGTGAAGCGATCGAAGTGCTTAACGCGCGGCTGGGGCTGTTTGCGATCCGCGATGAACTGCACACGGGGCAGAGTTCGTTGCAGGCCAGGACCAAGCGCCTGGTCAAGAACCGTTTGTACAACCGCGTGCCGTTCACCCTGAGTTCCACGGCGTATTTTCTCTGGCGCTACATCGTCCAGCTGGGGTTTCTCGATGGCCGCAGCGGCCTGGTCTATCACCTGCTCCAGGGCTATTGGTATCGCTTTCTGGTGGGCGCGAAAGTGCTCGAGCTGGAAACCGCGATTGCTCACTTAAACGATAAGGAAGCCATTGTCCGCGAACTTTCAAAGTTGACCGGCCATAACTTGAACCTGCCCACACCGAAGTAACTGAGCGTTTCCAACAAACACCCACGTTTGGGTGTCGGCCTTCGCTCGCCTATCAATTGGGAGACAGACATGAATAAAGTTGCGCTTATTACCGGGATTACCGGTCAGGATGGCTCGTACCTGGCGGAGCTGCTGCTGGAAAAAGGCTATACCGTGCACGGCCTCAAGCGGCGTTCATCGTCGTTCAATACGCAGCGCATCGATCATATTTACCAGGACCCCCAAGCCCTGCATAAAAACCTGATCCTGCACTATGGCGACCTGGCCGATTCATCGAACCTGACGCGGATCATCCAGCAGATCCAGCCCGACGAAATCTACAACCTCGGCGCCCAGTCCCACGTGGCGGTGAGTTTCGATTCGCCGGAGTACACCGCCGATGTGGATGCCCTGGGCACCTTGCGCATCCTTGAAGCGATCCGCCTGCTGGGCCTGGAAAAGAAGACCCGTTTCTACCAGGCCTCGACCTCCGAGCTGTACGGGCTGGTGCAGCAAACCCCGCAAAAGGAAACCACGCCGTTTTACCCGCGCTCACCCTACGCGGTGGCCAAGCTGTACGCCTACTGGATCACCGTGAATTTCCGCGAAGCCTATGGGCTTTACGCGTGCAACGGCATCCTGTTCAACCACGAATCGCCGCGTCGCGGTGAAACCTTCGTGACGCGCAAGATCACCCGCGCCCTGACCCATATCGCCCTGGGCCTGGAGCAATGCCTGTACATGGGCAACATGGACGCCTTGCGCGACTGGGGCCACGCCAAGGACTACGTGCGCATGCAGTGGATGATGCTGCAACAGGACAGCCCCGAGGACTTCGTGATCGCCACCGGCGTGCAGTATTCGGTGCGTGACTTCATTCGCTGGTCGGCGGCGGAACTGGGGCTGAGCCTGCGCTTTGTCGGCGCAGGCGTGGAGGAAGTGGCGGTAGTCGAGCACGTAAACGGCGACCTCGCGCCGGGCATCCTGGTCGGCGATGTGATTGTGCGCGTGGACCCGCGCTACTTCCGCCCGGCCGAAGTCGAGACGTTGTTGGGCGACCCGTCCAAGGCCAAGCGCATTTTAGGGTGGGTGCCTGAGATCAGCGCGCAGGAGATGTGCGCGGAGATGGTCCGCGAAGACCTGAAAATCGCCCAGCGCCACGCGTTGTTGCGCCTGCACGGGCACGACGCACCGATTGCCGTGGAGAATTGAGCATGGCTCGTGATCTGGATGCGCGGGTGTTTGTCGCCGGCCATCGCGGCATGGTCGGTTCGGCCATCGCCCGTCGGCTGTGGGCCCTGGGGTATACGCAGGTGCTCACCGCCGGCCGCGATGAGCTCGACCTGCTCGACCCGGCGGCGGTGCACGCGTACTTCGCCAAGCAGCGGGTGGACCAGGTGTACCTGGCGGCCGCCAAGGTCGGCGGGATTCATGCAAACGCGACGTACCCGGCGGATTTCATCTACCAGAACCTGATGATCCAGGCCAACGTGATCCACGCCGCCCACAGCCATGGCGTGGAGAAACTGCTGTTCCTCGGCTCATCCTGCATCTACCCGGTGCATGCGCCGCAACCGATGATCGAAGCGGTGTTGCTCGACGGCGCGCTGGAGCCGACCAACGAACCCTACGCGGTGGCCAAGATCGCCGGCATCAAGTTGTGCGAGAGCTATAACCGCCAGCATGGCCGGGATTACCGCAGCGTGATGCCCACCAACCTGTATGGGCCCGGCGACAACTACCACCCCGAGAACAGCCATGTGATCGCCGCGTTGCTGCGGCGTTTCCATGAGGCGACGCAGCGCGGCGATCAGGAAGTGGTGATCTGGGGCAGCGGCACGCCTCGGCGTGAGTTCCTGCACGTCGACGATATGGCCGCGGCCAGCGTGCATGTGATGGAGCTGAGCCCCGAGCGATACCGCGAGCAGACCCAGCCGATGCGCTCGCACTTGAACGTCGGCACCGGCGTCGATTGCACCATCGCCGAGCTGGCGCAGGCGCTGGTGCGGGTTACCGGCTTCCAGGGCCGCTTGCGCTTTGATGCGAGCAAGCCCGACGGCGCACCGCGCAAGCTGCTGGATGTGAGCCGCATCAATGCCCTCGGCTGGGAAGCCTACGTGCCGCTGGAGGAGGGCCTGCGCGATGCCTACAACGCCTACCTCGCGGCTCTCGAACGACCGCGGGGCCAGTGATGAAGATCCTCTTGTATGGCATCAATTACAGCCCGGAGCTCACGGGCATCGGCAAGTACAGCGGTGAGCAGGCGCGCTGGCTGGCAGGCCAGGGGCATGATGTGCGGGTGGTCACGGCGCCGCCGTATTACCCGCAGTGGCGGGTGGGCGAAGGCTACTCGGCGTGGCGCTACCGCACCGAGCAGGACCATGGCGTCACGGTGATTCGCTGCCCGCTGTATGTGCCGCGCCAACCCGGCGCGCTGACCCGGCTGCTGCACCTGATGAGCTTTTCCGCCAGCTCATCGCTGGCCGTGCTCGGGCAACTGCGCTGGAAGCCGGACCTGGTGATGCTGGTGGTGCCCACACTGTTCTGCGCGCCGCAGGCGTTGCTGTTGGCCAGGCTCAGTGGCGCGCGTTCGGTGCTGCATATCCAGGATTACGAAGTGGATGCGATGTTCGGGCTGGGCATCGGCGGCGGTTCGCTGTTGCGCCGCGTTGCCTTCGGGATTGAACGCTGGCTGCTGCGGCGGTTTGACCGGGTGTCGACGATTTCCAGCGGCATGCTCGACAAGGCCCGTGGCAAAGGCGTGCAGGGCAAGCGGCTGATGTTTTTTCCGAACTGGTCGGAGACCGCGCGTTTTCGCCAGGTGCCGCGCAGCCACGCGCTGCTCGAACGCCTGGGGGTGCCGGCCGGGGCACGGGTGGTGTTGTACTCGGGCAACATCGGCGAAAAGCAGGGCCTGGAACTGATCCTCGATGCCGCCCAGGCGCATGTCGACCTCAAGGATCTGGTGTTCTTGATTGTCGGCCAGGGCACCGGCAAGGCGCGCCTGCTGGACCGCGTCCAGCGCGACGGCTTGCGCAACGTGCTGTTTGCGCCGTTGCAGGCCTATGAAGATTTACCGGCACTGCTGGCCTCGGCCGACGCGCATTTGGTGATCCAGAAGCGCGGGGTGGCGGACGCGGTGCTGCCTTCCAAGTTGACCAACATTCTGGCGGTGGGCGGCAACGCCATCATCACCGCCGACCCCGACACCACCCTCGGCCGCCTGTGCATGGAACACCCGGGGATTGCGCTGTTGATCGAGCCGGAGTCGGCCGCGGCGCTGAACGCAGGGATCCAGCGCGTGCTGGGATTGCCGGCGCGCAATCAGGTGGCGTTGAGCTACGCCAAGGAGTTCCTCGACAAGGAACGCATTCTGCAACGTTTTCTGGCACAGGTTTGACGGGTATGTGGCTTGATTTACCAACCTTCCACACGGTAGTGGCATCGACGCCCCTGGTGGCGATTGACCTGGTGGTGAGAAACAGCCGCGGCGATGCGTTGCTGGGCTTGCGGGTCAACCGGCCGGCCTACGGTTTCTGGTTTGTGCCCGGCGGGCGCATCCAGAAGAACGAAAGCCTGGACGGCGCTTTCCGGCGCATCAGCCGCGATGAACTCGGACGCTCTTTCGAGCGTGCCAGCGCGCGCCTGCTAGGGGTGTTCGAGCACTTCTACGATGACAGCGTATTTGCCAACGTCGGCGCCGGGCCGGACACCCATTACGTGGTGCTCAGCTACTGCCTCGAGCTTGCCGACGATCAGCCATTGCAGCCGCCCACGGCGCAACACCAGCAGTACCGCTGGTGGCCCCAGGATGAGCTGCGTTTCAGCCCCCGGGTGCATGAAAACACCCGTGCCTATTTCTGACTCACTCTCCCGAGGACGCTTGCATGTTATTACCAGTGATCATGGCGGGAGGGTCGGGGTCGCGCCTGTGGCCGCTCTCACGGCAGCTCAACCCCAAACAGTTCCTGCGCCTGACCGACGCGCACCTGTCGATGCTGCAACAGACCATCACCCGACTGGAAGGCGCCAACATCGCCGTGCCGCAATTGATCTGCAACGAACAGCACCGTTTTCTGGTGGCGGAACAATTGCGTCAGCTGGGCATGGAGCAGGCGAGCATCCTGCTCGAACCGGTCGGGCGCAACACCGCGCCGGCCATCGCGCTGGCCGCGTGTAAAGCGCTGGCCGACGGCCAGGACCCGATCCTGCTGGTGCTGGCGGCAGACCACCTGATCGAGGATGTCCCGGCGTTCCATGCCAGCCTTGAAGTGGCGCTGCCGCTGGCGCGCGACGGCAAGCTGGTGACCTTCGGCATCCGCCCCACCAGCGCCCACACCGGCTACGGTTATCTCGAGCAAGGTGAGGCGGTGGGCGAGGGTGGTTATCGGGTCGAGCGCTTTGTCGAAAAACCCGATGCGACGACCGCCGCGGCATATGCGGCCAGCGGCGCGTATTACTGGAACAGCGGCATGTTCATGTTCCGTGCCAGCCGTTACCTGGAGGAGCTGGAGCGTTTTCAGCCGGCGATCCTCGAAGCCTGCCGCGTGGCGCTGGAAGGCGGCAGCCAGGATCAGCCGTTCACCCGCGTGCACGCCGCCACGTTTGCCGCCTGCCCGGACGACTCCATCGACTATGCCGTGATGGAAAAAACCAGTGCCGCGGTGATGGTGCCGTTGCACGCCGGCTGGAGCGATATCGGCTCGTGGTCGGCGCTGTGGGAGGCCAGCGCAAAGGACGCCAGCGGCAACGTCATACGTGGCGATGGCCTGGCGCTGGACACGCGCAACACTTACCTGCACGCCGACAGCCGACTGGTGGCCACGGTCGGCGTGCAAGACCTGATCATCGTCGAGACCAAGGACGCGGTGCTGGTGGCGCACAAGGACCAGGTGCAGCAGGTCAAGGCCATCGTCGATCAACTCAAGCAGGCCGGGCGCCATGAACACCTCAACCACCGCGAGGTGTACCGGCCCTGGGGCATGTACGACTCGGTGGACAATGGCCAGCGGTACCAGGTCAAGCGCATCACGGTGAAGCCAGGGGCCAAGTTGTCGGTGCAGATGCACCACCACCGCGCCGAGCATTGGATCGTGGTCAGCGGTACGGCGCGGGTTACCAATGGCGAGCAGACGTACCTGGTCTCGGAAAACCAGTCGACCTATATCCCGATCGGCCAGGTGCACGCGCTGGAGAACCCCGGGGTGATCCCGTTGGAGTTGATCGAGGTGCAGTCGGGTTCTTATCTGGGCGAAGACGATATTGTGCGCTTTGAAGATAAATACGGCAGGGCCTGACGTTTTCCGACAATTAATAACGTTTTAAATAACAGCACGGCGCGCAATGTATTGAGGGCCGGGCGCTTTGTCGACAAAACGTTATATTCAGTGGGTGCGCGTAACTTTCAGGCGTCTGGTGCCGGGTTTAGTTGAATGGCACTATCGGCCTGACTACTCAATGACGATAAGGAGTCTGTTATGAGAAAACCACTGGCTATTATTGTGCTCAGTATCTTGAGTACATCGGCCCTGGCCGCCGAGTTGCCGTTGGGGCTCGACACCGCCGTGGTGGGTTCTGTGACCGTCGGGGAAACCCTGTTGGTCGGCAGCGCCATTATCGCCGGCGTGGCGGCAGCCTCCAACAGCGGTGGCAGTTCCAACGGTGGCACGACCACCGGCACCACGGGCACCACGGGTACTACAGGTACCGGCAACTAAGTTGTAAACCTTCCGCTTTTAAGGCCGCTTGGAATCCCCGCCCAAGTGGTCTTTTTTTCTTGTCGATTATCACGAGTGTCCTAGCACTATGATGCGTATTTTTTCTGTGGCGGCCGTGGCCGCGGCATTGTTGCAAGGTTGCATGTTTGCCCCGGGCCAATATATGGACACTGCCGCGCTGACCGAGGAGGGCGGGTCTGAAAGTAGTCGCGTGGATTTAATTCCGATTACCCCAAAGTTATTGGCGATGGACGCCGCCACGCACGTGCCTTATTCGATTCCGGCCGAACTTGTCAGTTATAAACCGGGGCCGTATTTGATCGGCGCCAATGACGCGTTGTATATCACCGTCTGGGATCACCCCGAATTGACCGCACCGTCTGGCCCGCAACAGCAGATCGACGCCAACGGGCGGCTGGTCAGCCCCGACGGCAATCTGTTTTACCCCTACGTGGGCGAAGTGGTTGCCAAGGGCCGCTCGATTGAAGCGTTGCGCGCCGAGATCACCGACAAGCTGCGCCAATACATCGACAGCCCCCAAGTGGACGTCAGCGTACTGCGCTTTGCCAGCCAGAAAGTGGTGATTACCGGTGCGGTGATCAAGGCCGGCCCGGTGCCGATCACCACCATCGCGATGAATGTGACGGAAGCGCTGGGTGTCGCCGGGATCGACCCCCTCAATGCCGACCTGTCGAACCTGACACTCACCCGTGGCGGCAAGCGTTACAGCCTCGACCTGGACACCCTCAACCTAGAGCCTTCGCGCCTGAACGAGATCTACCTCAAGGACGGCGACCAGCTGTACCTGGCCTACAACGACCGCAAGCGCATCTATGTGATGGGCGAAGTCATGCAGCCTCGCGCCTTGAGCTTCAAGACCCGCAGCATGAACCTCTCCGACGTGCTCGGCTCGGTGGGCGGGGTCAACCAGAACACCTCCAACGCCGACGCCATCTACGTGATTCGCGGCGCACAGAACATCGACGTGGAACCGGCCAAGGTGTACCAGCTGGAAGCCGCGTCCCCCTCGGCCATGGCCCTGGCCACGCGCTTTGATGTGCAGCCCCAGGACGTGGTGTTTGTGGGCCCGGCGAATATCACGCGCTGGAACCGCTTTATCAGCCAGTTAGTGCCGTCCGCTTCGATCATCGGCATTGGCGCATCGACCCAGAACAACCTGAGCGAAGCTAGCAGCCGATAAGGTGGGACCTGTGTGAACAGTCTGAAAATCGCTACTTACGCGGGGTTCGCGTGGTTGTTGAGTGGCTGCAATCCGCTGATGACAGCTTCACTCGATACCTTCAAGGCCGCGGTCTCCGGGCCTGCACCACTGGTGTTGAGCCAGGCCCAGGTGGATGCCGTGCCCTTTCCCCAGATCAAGGTCAAGACGGTGTCCAGCGAAGGGGTGATGGCGTTGATTCGCCAGCGCGGCGACCTGCAGTTCTGGGTGGCCTCGGGCAAGCAAGTGCTGCTGCTGCGCAACGGCCTGGTGGTGCGCACGGTCGGCCTGGGCGCCGACCTGGATGGCACGCGCTGGCAAGGTCAGTCGCCGTTCCAGCAGGGGCTGCACCGGGTGCCGGATGGCTACCGCAGCACGCGGCAGATCGATCTGCTGGGCGGTTATCGCCTGGGGGTTACGGTCACCAGCCGCATCACCCGCCAGGGCATCGAAACCCTTGAAATCCTGGATAAGCCCTATGCCTTGCTGCGGGTCGACGAAGACGTCGAGGCCGCAGGGTTTCGCGCGCGCAACCGTTACTGGGTCGACCCCGACGACGGCTTTATCGTGCGCAGCGAACAGCACCTCACACCCAACCTGACCCTGACCATCACCCAGCTGCAACCGACCCGCAAGGACGCGCCATGATCGTCAAACAACTCGGGGCGCTGGCCCTGGCATGGGGCTGTACCCAGGGCTGCCTGGCCGCGACCGCGACGGTCAGCGGCCAGGTGCAGACACCGGGCG
>NZ_JBAWDE010000031.1:0-1793 GCF_049590575.1 Pseudomonas sp. | reverse complement strand
CGGTTGATTCGGGACAGCGACCAACCCGAGCCCGAGTTGACCGCGCAAGCGCAGGACCTGATTGTTGGGGCGAAAAACGATGAGGATAAAATTGAGCGGATCACCCGCTTTGTAACCAATTTTCGGTATGTCTCAGTGCCGTTGGGCGTAAACTCTTTTCGGCCTCACTCTGCCCTACACGTGTGGCAAAATCGGTATGGCGATTGCAAGGACAAGGCGAACCTTCTCGATACGCTCCTGACCGCCGTCGGCTTTAAGACGCACCTGGTATTGGTGCCACGATTTTCCCAAGCCTATGAGGACCTCCCCGGCTTCGCCTTCAATCACGCGATAGCCGCCGTGGACTTCGCCGGCAAAACGCTCTGGATCGATTCCACGGATGATGTCTGCCGTTTCGGCTTGCTTCCACCGGGAGACCCGGGGCGCCAGGTCCTGGTTGTTGATGATAAAGTCGATGCTTTGACCACGCTTCCGGTCTCAAATGTAAAAGATCATCGTCTCACAATTGAGACCACGGTGAACTTGACTCACGCAGGTGAGCGCGACGCCGACGTTGAGATTCAAGCCGATGGCATTGGCTATGCCGACTATCTCCTGCGCGCCATGGCCCAAGCGGCTGGCCCTCATCAGGTGCTCCCGCTATTGGCCGCACAGTTCTCCTCGACCAGTGGCACATTTATTCCCGGGCATCAGCAGGAAACGGCAGTCGATGACCTCGACCATGGCTTTAATTGGAAGGCGAACGGCTCCTGGGATGGTCTGGTCAGCCGATTGCCTCAGTCCTCCACCGAGATCTTTCGCCTCCCGGCGTGGCTTCCGCAAGAATGGCGGGTAGCCGCGTTGCCGCGCTCAAATCCTCTGCATCTCAACGAGGGTTACCCGATGGAAATCGTCCAGACGTGGCACATCCATCTGGCACCCGGCTCTTCGGGCCTGAAGTTGCCAGCTCCTCAATCCGATCCGGGTCCGCAACTGAGCTGGAATCTCACTTGGAATGCCGCCACTCCTTCAGACATCACGGTGAAACTGGACGTGGTCCTCTCCGAAGCCGATCTCGATCAAAAGGAGACTGGCGGCTTTCAGGCTAGCTGCCACCATCTGCAGGAAACCCTCCAAGACGGCCTCACTTTCCAGAATCCCTAATTGCCCAACCAAACGCCATGTCCTCATTTCCCCCACTCCCGCCCGTCCCCAGCCAAGATGCGGTCGTCCATTTGAATCAACTCCCGGGAATTCTGGACAACCTGCAAAAGAACGTTGCTCTGTCGGTGGTCGGACAAGATGCCGCAGTTGAGGCAATTCTTATCGCGCTACTCAGTCGCGGCCACTGCCTGCTGGTTGGCGTCCCCGGGCTGGCCAAGACGCTGCTTGTCCGTGTCGTCGCTCATCTTTTGGGACTTCACTTCTCGCGAGTGCAATTCACGCCCGATCTGATGCCGTCCGACATCACGGGAACCGAAATCCTCCAGGAGGATCCCGCTACAGGGCACAGGCAATTCGTCTTCGTGCCGGGCCCCGTGTTCACCCAGGTGCTGCTGGCCGATGAAATCAACCGTACCCCGCCCAAAACGCAAGCCGCGCTGCTTGAAGCGATGCAGGAAAAAACCGTGACTCTGGCTGGAAAAATGTACGGAATGACCGAGCCGTTCCTGGTACTGGCAACTCAGAACCCGATCGAGCAGGAAGGCACCTACCCGCTACCTGAAGCGCAACTCGACCGCTTTCTCTTCGAGTTGCCGATTGGATATCCCTCCTTCGAAGACGAGGTGCTGCTCGTCGAAAGGCATTCCTTC
>NZ_JBAWDE010000030.1:0-26857 GCF_049590575.1 Pseudomonas sp. | reverse complement strand
TGTGGGAGCTGGCTTGCCTGCGAAGACGCCTTCAGTAACACCAGAAATGCCCTGCCATGCCAGGGCATTTTGCCGTCTACGATTCAACTTGCGACCCGCCAGGCCGACAAACTGGCACTATCACGCTAAATGACTCGCAGAGATAACGGACATGTCCCTACGCACCCTGCTCACCGCCCTCCTCCTGACCACGAGCTGCTCGGCAATCGCCGACACCGAAGTCGTCAACCTGAGCAACCGTACCAGCGCCGACCTGCTGCCCGTGGCGCAAAACTTCATCGGCAAGGACGGCACCGTCAGCGCCTATGGCAACCAACTTATCGTCAAGGCCGACCCAGCCAAGATCCAGGACCTGCGCGCCCTGCTCTCGCAACTGGACACACCCGCCAAGCGCCTGCTGATCACCGTCGATACCAACGAAAACAATCAGCAGAACACTGGCGACAGCCAAACCCGCATCATCAGCTACGGCACCGCCAGCCGTGACGGCGGCATCCAGCAGATCCAGGCCAGCGAAGGCGTGCCCGCGCTGATCCAGGTCGGCCAGAGCGTGCCGCTCACCACCACCCAGCCTGACGCCTATGGTCGCCCGCAAAACCAGACGCACTATCGCAACGTCACCCAGGGTTTCTACGTCACGGCCAGCGTCACCGGCGAGACCGTACACCTGGCGATCAGTACCAACCGTGACCGCATGAGCCAGGAACGTCCCGATGTAGTGAATGTGCAAAGTACCGACACAAGCGTCAGCGGGCGCCTCGGCGAGTGGATTCCGCTGGCGGGCATCAATCGCCAGACCCAGGCCGATAAATCCTCTACAACCCGCAGCTACTCTACGCAAGGCCGCGATGACCTGACTTTACGGGTCAAGGTCGACACCTTGAACTGAAGCACCAAAAACTGACTGGCGAGTCGTATGAGACTAAAGATGTAGTGCTTTAAAAAAAGCACTACAAACCATTTGACGATCCAAAAAAGCATGGGCATGATGGCCTCGCTCCCGCTAATCAGGGGCCCTGGCAAGGGCCTTCGGATCGTCGCTCCAAGCTACCCAACTGAGCCGATTCGTGTCTGTACCGCCCACAAGGTGTGTTTGACGAGGTTGCGACTGGAACGAAGTTGTCCCGAGGGACGGAAGCTAACCAGGTAACCCGGCTACACACTGATGGATCGTACAAAGGCCCACGACGCCCGAAGACCGTTCGCAGTTCGCCCTTACCTGCTCAACTCCACCTTGAGCCATCGTTCATCCCGTCGACTTCCCCGCCAAACCTGGCTTGACCGCCTACGCTTCTGATCAGCGAGCAGCCCTGCCCACGCATTGAATGTGCGGCCGGCAAAACGGATGTTTTTCCAAACAAGAAGCGACGAGGTTTATTTCCATGGCACTGACACGCGAACAGCAAATTGCAGCCCTTGAAAAAGACTGGGCTGAAAACCCACGCTGGAAAGGCGTGACCCGCGCTTATTCCGCTGCTGACGTCGTCCGCCTGCGTGGCTCGGTTCAACCCGAGCACACCTTTGCAAAACTCGGCGCCGAAAAGCTCTGGAACCTGGTCACCCAAGGCGCCAAGCCGTCCTTCCGTCCCGACAAAGATTTCGTCAACTGCATGGGCGCCCTCACGGGTGGCCAGGCAGTCCAACAGGTAAAAGCCGGCATCCAGGCGATCTACCTGTCCGGCTGGCAAGTGGCGGCGGACAACAACTCCGCTGAATCCATGTACCCCGACCAGTCGCTGTACCCGGTGGACTCGGTACCGACCGTGGTCAAGCGCATCAACAACTCGTTCCGCCGCGCCGACCAGATCCAGTGGAAAGCCGGTAAAGGCCCGGGCGACGAAGGCTACATCGACTACTTCGCGCCGATCGTGGCGGACGCTGAAGCTGGTTTCGGTGGCGTGCTGAACGCCTACGAACTGATGAAGAGCATGATCGAAGCAGGCGCCGCCGGCGTTCACTTCGAAGACCAACTGGCGTCCGTGAAGAAATGCGGCCACATGGGTGGCAAGGTACTGGTGCCTACCCAGGAAGCCGTGCAGAAGCTGACCGCTGCTCGCCTGGCCGCTGACGTTGCCGGCACGCCGACCATCATCCTGGCGCGTACCGACGCCAACGCCGCTGACCTGCTGACCTCGGACTGCGACCCGTACGACCAGCCGTTCGTGACCGGCGAGCGTACCCAGGAAGGCTTCTATAAAGTCCGCGCCGGCCTCGACCAGGCCATTGCTCGCGGCCTGGCCTACGCACCGTATGCCGACCTGATCTGGTGCGAAACCGCCAAGCCGGATCTGGACGAAGCCCGTCGTTTCGCCGAAGCGATCAAGAAGGAATACCCGGACCAACTGCTGTCCTACAACTGCTCGCCTTCTTTCAACTGGAAGAAGAACCTGGACGACGCGACCATCGCCAAGTTCCAGCGCGAACTGTCCGCCATGGGCTACAAGCACCAGTTCATCACCCTGGCCGGCATTCACAACATGTGGCACAGCATGTTCAACCTGGCGCACGACTATGCCCGCAATGACATGACTGCCTACGTGAAACTGCAGGAGCAGGAATTCGCCGACGCCGCCAAGGGCTACACCTTTGTGGCGCACCAGCAGGAAGTGGGCACCGGCTACTTCGACGACATGACCACCGTGATCCAGGGCGGCACCTCGTCCGTGACCGCGCTGACCGGTTCGACCGAAGAAGAGCAGTTCCACTAAGCACCGCGTACACGGCCATTGCGGCCCCAAGGAAGGCCTAACCGCAGTGCCGCACAACAATCACGCCCCGACTGGTTCGGGGCGTTTTTTTGGCCGTGCAAATCCCTCTGACACAATGAAACTCAAAATGTGGGAGGGGGCTTGCCCCCGATGGCTGTGTGCCAGCCAGCCCATGTGAAATTGATACACCGCTATCGGCGGCAAGCCCCCTCCCACATTGGAATGCATGCAACCTCAGGATTTTGAGGCAAAACATTGATCCAGAGCGGTATTTGCCTGATTCAAATCGGTTAAAAGATTGGCTGCTGCAACTAAGTGGTAATCCAGCAAGTAACGGCAACTTCCCCCGCCACACGAGAAACATTCGCTTAAACCCCACGCAAACAATATTCATTATCATTTGGCGCATGAAAACTTCGTTACCGAGCAAACAAAACACAATTCATTAAATGCCCGCTAATCCCCGCCCCACAAGGGCTACAGCCCCAAAGAGGTGCACTATGTGCTTATTCCAACGAATAATTTCGCTCTCGCAATTTTACTTGCCCGGTGTTTAGCCATAAAATCACCCCGATTGATTGCGCTGCGACATATCGTCACTGCATCGTTACTTTTTCGAGCTCAGAGACCTTTGCTCTCTGTTAAGGATTTCCAGCATGACCGAAGCGACAGGACTCATAGCCCACAACTGGGGCTTTGCCATTTTCCTCCTCGGTGTTGTCGGCCTGTGTGCCTTCATGCTCGGCGTCTCCAGCCTCCTCGGGTCAAAAGCCTGGGGCCGCAGCAAAAATGAACCGTTCGAGTCCGGCATGCTGCCTACAGGTGGCGCCCGCTTGCGGCTCTCAGCCAAATTCTATCTGGTCGCGATGCTGTTCGTGATCTTCGATATCGAAGCCCTTTTTCTCTTTGCCTGGTCTGTGTCCGTCCGCGAAAGCGGCTGGACCGGATTCGTCGAAGCTCTCGTTTTCATAGCAATTCTGTTGGCAGGCCTTGTCTACCTATTTCGAGTGGGCGCCCTTGACTGGGCTCCGGAAGCTCGTCGTAAGCGGCAAGCGAAGCTGAAACAATGAGGCTTTGGCGATGCAATACAATCTCACCAGGATCGACCCGGATGCTCCTAACGATCAGTACCCAATCGGCGAACGCGAAACCGTTTCCGATCCGTTAGAAGATCAAGTCCACAAAAACATCTACATGGGCAAGCTCGAAGACGTGCTGAGTGGCGCGGTCAACTGGGGGCGTAAGAACTCCCTGTGGCCGTACAACTTCGGCCTGTCCTGCTGCTACGTGGAAATGACCACCGCCTTCACGGCGCCCCACGACATCGCGCGCTTTGGCGCCGAAGTTATCCGGGCATCACCGCGCCAGGCGGATTTCATGGTTATCGCCGGTACCTGCTTTATCAAGATGGCGCCGATCATCCAGCGTCTCTACGAGCAAATGCTCGAGCCGAAGTGGGTTATCTCCATGGGCTCGTGCGCCAACTCCGGTGGCATGTACGACATCTACTCGGTGGTTCAAGGGGTGGACAAGTTCCTGCCCGTGGACGTCTACGTGCCTGGCTGCCCGCCCCGCCCTGAAGCTTTCCTGCAAGGCTTGATGCTGTTGCAGGAATCGATTGGCAAGGAGCGTCGCCCACTTTCCTGGGTCGTTGGCGATCAAGGCGTATACCGCGCCGAGATGCCTTCGCAAAAGGAACAGCGCCGCGAACAGCGAATCGCAGTCACCAATCTGCGCAGCCCCGACGAAGTCTGATCCAGCACCGCTTCTTATATAGAACGAAAACCTGGCTTCATTCTTTACGTTGACCGAAAGCGATAAAAAACCATGACTACAGGCAGTGCTCTGTACATCCCGCCTTATAAGGCAGACGACCAGGACGTGGTTGTCGAACTCAATAACCGTTTTGGCCCTGACGCCTTCACCGCCCAGGCCACACGCACCGGTATGCCGGTGCTGTGGGTGGCGCGCGCCAAGCTCGTCGAAGTCCTGACCTTCCTGCGCAACCTGCCCAAGCCATACGTCATGCTCTACGACCTGCATGGTGTGGACGAGCGTCTGCGCACCAAGCGCCAGGGGCTGCCGAGCGGCGCCGATTTCACCGTGTTCTATCACCTGCTGTCGATCGAACGTAACAGCGACGTGATGATCAAGGTCGCCCTGTCCGAAAGCGACCTGAGCGTGCCGACCGTGACCGGTATCTGGCCGAACGCCAGCTGGTACGAGCGTGAAGTCTGGGACATGTTCGGGATCGACTTCCCGGGCCACCCGCACCTGACGCGCATCATGATGCCGCCGACCTGGGAAGGTCACCCGCTGCGCAAGGACTTCCCTGCACGCGCCACCGAATTCGACCCGTTCAGCCTCAACCTCGCCAAGCAACAGCTTGAAGAAGAAGCTGCGCGCTTCCGGCCGGAAGACTGGGGCATGAAACGCTCCGGCACCAACGAGGACTACATGTTCCTCAACCTGGGCCCGAACCACCCTTCGGCTCACGGTGCCTTCCGCATCATCCTGCAACTGGACGGCGAAGAAATCGTCGACTGCGTGCCGGACATCGGCTACCACCACCGTGGCGCCGAGAAGATGGCCGAGCGCCAGTCGTGGCACAGCTTCATCCCGTACACCGACCGTATCGACTACCTCGGCGGCGTGATGAACAACCTGCCGTACGTGCTCTCGGTCGAGAAGCTGGCCGGTATCAAAGTGCCGGACCGCGTCGACACCATCCGCATCATGATGGCCGAGTTCTTCCGCATCACCAGCCACCTGCTGTTCCTGGGTACCTACATCCAGGACGTCGGCGCCATGACCCCGGTGTTCTTCACCTTCACCGACCGTCAGCGCGCCTACAAGGTCATCGAAGCCATCACCGGTTTCCGCCTGCACCCGGCCTGGTACCGCATCGGCGGCGTGGCCCACGACCTGCCGAACGGCTGGGAGCGCCTGGTCAAGGAATTCATCGACTGGATGCCCAAGCGTCTGGACGAATACCAGAAAGCCGCGCTCGACAACAGTATCCTCAAAGGCCGCACCATCGGCGTCGCGCAGTACAACACCAAAGAAGCCCTGGAATGGGGCGTCACCGGTGCGGGCTTGCGTTCGACCGGTTGCGATTTCGACCTGCGTAAAGCGCGCCCGTACTCGGGCTACGAGAACTTTGAATTCGAAGTGCCGCTGGCGGCCAATGGCGATGCCTACGACCGTTGCATCGTGCGCGTCGAAGAAATGCGCCAGAGCCTGAAGATCATCGAGCAGTGCATGCGCAACATGCCGGCCGGCCCGTACAAGGCGGATCACCCGCTGACCACGCCGCCGCCGAAAGAACGCACGCTGCAGCACATCGAAACCCTGATCACGCACTTCCTGCAAGTTTCGTGGGGCCCGGTCATGCCGGCCAACGAGTCCTTCCAGATGATTGAAGCGACCAAGGGTATCAACAGTTATTACCTGACGAGCGATGGCGGCACCATGAGCTACCGCACCCGGATTCGTACCCCAAGTTTTGCGCACTTGCAGCAGATCCCTTCGGTGATCAAAGGCGAGATGGTCGCGGACTTGATTGCGTACCTGGGTAGTATCGATTTCGTTATGGCCGACGTGGACCGCTAAGCATGAACAGCACGCTTATCCAGACAGACCGTTTCACCTTGAGTGAAACCGAGCGCTCGGCCATCGAGCACGAGCTGCATCACTACGAAGACCCGCGCGCGGCGTCGATCGAAGCCTTGAAGATCGTGCAGAAGGAACGTGGCTGGGTGCCCGACGGCGCCCTCTACGCCATCGGCGAGATCCTCGGCATCCCCGCCAGCGACGTTGAAGGTGTGGCCACGTTCTATAGCCAGATCTTCCGCCAGCCGGTGGGCCGCCACATCATTCGCGTGTGCGACAGCATGGTCTGCTACATCGGTGGCCACGAGTCCGTGGTCAGCGAAATCCAGAGCAAGCTCGGTATCGGCCTCGGCCAGACCACCCCGGACGGCCGCTTCACGCTGCTGCCGGTGTGCTGCCTGGGCAACTGCGACAAGGCGCCGGCGTTGATGATCGACGACGACACATTCGGTGACGTGCAGCCTGCTGGCGTGACCCAATTGCTCGAGGGCTACCCATGACCCTGACCTCTTTCGGCCCGGCCAACCTGATCAAGCGTTCGCCCGAGACCCACCCACTGACCTGGCGCCTGCGTGACGACGGCGAGCCGGTATGGCTCGACGAGTACCAGGCCAAGAACGGTTACGCCGCTGCGCGCAAAGCCTTCGCCGACATGGCCCAGGACGATATCGTCCAGACCGTGAAAGACGCCGGCCTCAAAGGCCGCGGCGGTGCAGGCTTCCCCACCGGCGTGAAGTGGGGCCTGATGCCCAAGGACGAATCCATCAACATCCGCTACCTGCTGTGCAACGCGGATGAAATGGAGCCCAACACCTGGAAAGACCGCATGCTGATGGAGCAACTGCCCCATCTGCTGATCGAAGGCATGCTGATCAGCGCCCGCGCGCTGAAAACCTACCGTGGCTACATTTTCCTGCGCGGCGAATACACCACCGCCGCCAAGCACCTCACCCGTGCCGTGGAAGAAGCCAAGGCGGCGGGCCTGCTGGGTAAAAACATTCTGGGCAGCGGCTTCGATTTCGAGCTGTTCGTGCACACCGGCGCCGGGCGTTACATCTGCGGTGAAGAAACCGCACTGATCAACTCCCTCGAAGGCCGCCGCGCCAACCCGCGTTCCAAGCCGCCCTTCCCTGCCGCCGTGGGCGTGTGGGGCAAGCCGACCTGCGTGAACAACGTCGAGACCCTGTGCAACGTGCCGGCGATCATCGCCGACGGCGTGGACTGGTACAAATCGTTGGCCCGCGAAGGCAGCGAAGACATGGGCACCAAGCTCATGGGCTTCTCCGGCAAGGTCAAGAACCCTGGCCTGTGGGAGCTGCCATTCGGCGTGACCGCACGCGAGCTGTTCGAGGACTACGCCGGCGGCATGCGCGACGGCTACACCTTGAAAGCCTGGCAACCCGGCGGCGCCGGCACTGGCTTCCTGCTGCCCGAGCACCTCGACGCACAGATGTATGCCGGCGGCATCGGCAAGGTCGGCACCCGCATGGGGACTGGCCTGGCGATGGCGGTGGACAACACCGTGAACATGGTCTCGTTGCTGCGCAACATGGAGCAGTTCTTCTCCCGTGAGTCCTGCGGCTTCTGCACCCCGTGCCGTGACGGTCTGCCATGGAGCGTGAAGCTCTTGATGGCGATCGAGAAAGGCGAAGGTCAGCCGGGTGACATCGAGACCCTGCTGGGGCTGGTCGGTTTCCTCGGCCCAGGCAAGACCTTCTGTGCTCACGCACCGGGCGCCGTGGAGCCATTGGGCAGCGCAATCAAATACTTCCGCTCTGAATTCGAGGCTGGCATCGCACCTGCGCGCGCCGGTGATCTGAACCAGGTGGTGACACCGACCATGGTCGGTGCGTAACGCTTAACCAGGCGAAGGGTCCGTGCCCTTCGCTTTCTCATGTGCTGACGCCTTGATGGCTGTGTAGATGCACATGAATAACAAGATTCCATTAGCCACGCCCGCTGACAACGGGCCAACGAAGAACTTTGAACCATGGCCACTATCCACGTAGACGGCAAAGCGCTCGAAGTCGATGGGGCAGACAACCTGTTACAGGCATGTCTCTCACTAGGCCTCGACATCCCTTATTTCTGCTGGCACCCCGCGCTCGGTAGCGTCGGTGCCTGTCGCCAGTGTGCGGTCAAGCAGTACACCGACGAAAACGACACCCGTGGTCGTATCGTCATGTCCTGCATGACCCCAGCCACCGACAACACCTGGATCTCCATCGAAGATGAAGAGTCCAAGGCGTTTCGCGCCAGCGTTGTCGAATGGCTGATGACCAACCACCCCCACGACTGCCCGGTCTGTGAGGAAGGCGGTCACTGCCACCTGCAAGACATGACGGTGATGACCGGCCACAACGAGCGCCGTTATCGCTTCACCAAGCGTACCCACCAGAACCAGGACCTCGGCCCGTTCATTTCCCACGAAATGAACCGCTGCATCGCCTGCTACCGTTGCGTGCGCTTCTATAAAGACTACGCTGGCGGCACCGACCTCGGCGTCTTCGGCGCCCACGACAACGTGTACTTCGGTCGCGTTGAAGACGGCGTGCTCGAAAGCGAGTTCTCCGGCAACCTCACCGAGGTCTGCCCGACCGGTGTGTTCACCGACAAGACCCACTCCGAGCGCTACAACCGTAAATGGGACATGCAGTTCTCGCCGAGCATCTGCCATGGCTGCTCCAGCGGTTGCAACATCTCCCCGGGCGAGCGCTACGGCGAACTGCGTCGCATCGAAAACCGCTTCAACGGTTCGGTCAACCAGTACTTCCTGTGCGACCGTGGCCGTTTCGGCTATGGCTACGTCAACCGCGAAGACCGCCCACGCCAGCCACTGCTGGCCGATGGTGCCAAGCTGAGCCTGGACGCGGCGCTGGATAAAGCCGCCGACCTGCTGCGTGGTCGCAACATCGTCGGTATCGGTTCGCCCCGCGCCAGCCTCGAAAGCAACTACGCGTTGCGCGAGCTGGTCGGTGCCGAGCACTTCTACTCCGGTATCGAAGCCGGTGAGCTGGAGCGCATCCGCCTGGTCCTGCAAGTGCTGAACGACAGCCCGCTGCCGGTGCCGAACATGCGCGACATCGAAGATCACGACGCGATTTTCGTGCTCGGTGAAGACCTGACCCAGACCGCTGCGCGCATCGCGCTGTCGCTGCGTCAGTCGGTCAAAGGCAAAGCCGAAGACATGGCCGACGCCATGCGCGTTCAGCCTTGGCTCGACGCCGCGGTGAAAAACATCGGCCAGCACGCGCTGAACCCGCTGTTTATCGCAAGCATCGCTGAAACCAAGCTCGACGACATCGCCGAAGAATGCGTCCACGCCGCACCGGACGACCTGGCCCGCATCGGTTTCGCCGTGGCCCACGCCCTTGACGCCAGCGCACCGGCCGTTGACGGCCTGGACTCCGAAGCCGCCGCACTGGCCCAGCGCATCGCCGACGCCCTGCTGGCCGCCAAGCGTCCATTGATCATTGCCGGCACCTCGTTGGGTTCCAAGGCGCTGATCGAAGCCGCCGCCAACATCGCCAAAGCCTTGAAGCTGCGCGACAAGAACGGCTCCATCAGCCTGGTCGTGCCGGAAGCCAACAGCCTCGGCCTGGCCATGCTCGGCGGCGAGTCCCTGGACGCCGCCCTGCAAGCCGTGACCGACGGCAACGCCGACGCCATCGTGGTGCTGGAAAACGACCTGTACACCCGCACCGATGCCGCCAAGGTTGACGCTGCACTGAACGCCGCCAAGGTCCTGATCGTCGCCGACCACCAGAAGACCGCCACCAGCGAACGTGCCGACCTGGTGCTGCCCGCCGCCACCTTCGCTGAAGGCGACGGTACCCTGGTCAGCCAGGAAGGCCGCGCCCAGCGCTTCTTCCAGGTGTTCGATCCGAAGTACATGGACGCCAGCATCCTGGTGCACGAAGGCTGGCGCTGGCTGCATGCCCTGCGCGCGACCCTGCTGAACCAGCCGATCGACTGGACCCAGCTCGACCACGTCACCGCCGCTGCCGCTGCCAGCGCGCCGCAGCTGGCCCGTATCGTCGATGCTGCGCCGTCTGCCGCGTTCCGTATCAAGGGCCTGAAACTCGCCCGTGAGCCGCTGCGTTACTCCGGGCGTACCGCCATGCGTGCCGACATCAGCGTGCACGAACCGCGTACGCCACAAGACATCGACACCGCGTTTGCCTTCTCCATGGAAGGTTACTCGGGTTCGGTTGAACCGCGTCAGCAGGTGCCATTCGCCTGGTCGCCGGGCTGGAACTCGCCGCAGGCCTGGAACAAGTTCCAGGACGAAGTCGGTGGGCATATCCGCGCCGGCGACCCGGGCACCCGCCTGATCGAAACCCACGGCGATTCGCTGAACTGGTTCGCCGCTGTACCGCGTCCGTTCAACCCGGCCCAGGGCACCTGGCAGGTTGTGCCGTTGTTCCACCTGTTCGGCAGCGAAGAGACCTCTTCCAAAGCCGCACCGGTTCAAGAGCGCATCCCGGCCGCTTACGTGTCCGTGGCCAAGTCCGAAGCCGACCGCCTGGGCGTCAACGACGGTGCCCTGCTCAGCTTGAACGTGGCCGGCCAGACCCTGCGTCTGCCGCTGCGCATCAACGATGAGCTGGGTGCCGGCCTGGTTGCACTGCCCAAAGGCCTGGCGGGCATTCCGCCGGCGATCTTCGGCAAAACCGTTGACGGTCTGCAGGAGGCAGCGCAATGACCTGGTTCACCCCTGAAGTGATCGACGTGATCATCTCGGTCGTCAAGGCCATCGTGATCCTGTTGGCCGTGGTCGTCGCGGGCGCCCTGCTCAGCTTCGTCGAACGTCGCCTGCTGGGCTGGTGGCAGGACCGTTACGGTCCGAACCGCGTCGGCCCGTTTGGCATGTTCCAGATCGCTGCCGACATGCTGAAAATGTTCTTCAAGGAAGACTGGACCCCGCCGTTTGCCGACAAGGTGATCTTCACCCTGGCACCGGTCGTGGCCATGAGCGCCTTGTTGATCGCGTTTGCCGTTATCCCGATCACCCCGACCTGGGGCGTGGCGGACCTGAACATCGGCTTGCTGTTCTTCTTCGCCATGGCCGGTCTGTCGGTCTACGCGGTGCTGTTCGCCGGTTGGTCGAGCAACAACAAGTTCGCCCTGCTGGGCAGCTTGCGGGCCTCGGCCCAGACCGTGTCCTACGAAGTGTTCATGGGCCTCGCGCTGATGGGCATCGTGGTGCAGGTCGGCTCGTTCAACATGCGCGACATCGTCGAGTACCAGGCGCAGAACCTGTGGTTCATCATTCCGCAGTTCTTCGGCTTCTGTACCTTCTTCATCGCTGGCGTCGCCGTGACTCACCGTCACCCGTTCGACCAGCCGGAAGCGGAGCAGGAACTGGCCGACGGTTACCACATTGAATACGCCGGCATGAAATGGGGCATGTTCTTCGTCGGTGAATACATCGGCATCATCTTGATCTCGGCCCTGCTGGTCACGCTGTTCTTCGGCGGCTGGCACGGACCATTCGGCATCCTGCCGCAGTTGGCGTTCTTCTGGTTCTTCCTGAAGACCGCGTTCTTCATCATGTTGTTTATCCTGCTGCGCGCTTCCATTCCGCGTCCACGATACGACCAGGTGATGGATTTCAGCTGGCGCTTCTGCCTGCCGCTGACCCTGATCAATTTGCTGGTGACTGCTGCCGTTGTGTTGTGGAACACGCCAGCGGGCGCGGTTCAGTGAGGATTTGACCCATGTTCAAATATATTGGCGACATCGTTAAGGGTACCGGTACCCAGTTGCGAAGCCTGGTGATGGTGTTCGGTCACGGCTTTCGCAAACGCGACACCCTGCAATACCCGGAAGAAGCGGTATACCTGCCGCCGCGCTATCGCGGCCGTATCGTACTGACCCGCGACCCCGATGGCGAAGAGCGTTGCGTAGCCTGCAACCTGTGCGCCGTGGCGTGCCCGGTGGGTTGCATCTCCCTGCAGAAAGCTGAAACCGAAGACGGTCGCTGGTACCCGGACTTCTTCCGCATCAACTTTTCGCGCTGCATTTTCTGCGGCCTCTGCGAGGAAGCTTGCCCGACCACCGCGATCCAGCTCACGCCGGATTTCGAGATGGCCGAGTTCAAACGTCAGGACCTGGTGTACGAGAAAGAAGATCTGCTGATCTCTGGTCCCGGTAAAAACCCTGATTACAACTTCTATCGTGTTGCAGGTATGGCCGTTGCCGGTAAGCCGAAAGGCGCCGCACAAAACGAAGCCGAGCCGATCAACGTGAAGAGCTTGCTGCCTTAAGGAAGAAAGATGGAATTCGCTTTCTATTTCGCATCGGGTATTGCAGTGGTGTCCACGCTTCGCGTGATCACCAACACTAACCCCGTGCACGCCCTGCTCTACCTGATCATTTCGCTGATCGCCGTGGCCATGACCTTCTTCAGCCTCGGCGCACCGTTCGCCGGTGTGCTGGAAGTGATCGCCTACGCCGGCGCCATCATGGTGCTGTTCGTGTTTGTGGTGATGATGCTCAACCTGGGGCCGGCTTCGGTCGCTCAGGAACGCGTCTGGCTCAAGCCCGGCATCTGGCTCGGCCCGGTGATCCTCGCAGCCTTGCTGCTGGGTGAACTGTTGTATGTGCTGTTCGCTCACCAGAGTGGCCAGGCCATCGGCCACACCACCGTGGACGCCAAAGCCGTGGGCATCAGCCTGTTCGGCCCGTACCTGCTGGTGGTCGAACTGGCTTCGATGCTGCTGCTCGCGGCAGCCATCACCGCCTTCCACTTGGGCCGCAACGAAGCCAAGGAGCAATGACGATGCCTGCTATCCCTTTGGAGCATGGTCTGGCGGTCGCCGGCATCCTGTTCTGCCTTGGCCTGGTCGGCCTGATGGTTCGCCGTAACATTCTGTTCGTGTTGATGAGCCTGGAAATCATGATGAACGCCGCGGCACTCGCGTTCATCGTGGCCGGTAGCCGTTGGGGCCAGCCGGATGGACAAGTGATGTTCATCCTGGTGATCAGCCTGGCAGCCGCCGAGGCCAGTATTGGCCTGGCGATCCTGCTGCAGCTGTATCGTCGCTTCCACACGCTTGATATCGACGCTGCCAGTGAGATGCGCGGATGAACATGATCTTTCTGACTTTCGTATTTCCCCTGATCGGTTTCCTGCTGCTGTCGTTCTCCCGTGGACGCTGGTCGGAAAACCTCTCCGCCTTGATCGGCGTGGGTTCGATTGGCCTGTCGGCCATCGTTGCCGCCTACGTCATCTGGCAGTTCAACGTGGCACCGCCGGAAGGCGGCCACTACACCCTGGTGCTGTGGCAGTGGATGTCGGTGGAAGGCTTCAAGCCCAACTTCGCCCTCTACGTCGACGGCCTGTCGATCACCATGCTCGGCGTGGTGGTGGGTGTGGGCTTCCTGATCCACCTGTTCGCGTCCTGGTACATGCGCGGTGAAGCGGGCTACTCGCGCTTCTTCTCGTACACCAACCTGTTTATCGCCAGCATGCTGTTCCTGGTGCTCGGCGATAACCTGTTGTTCCTGTACTTCGGCTGGGAAGGCGTGGGCCTATGCTCGTACCTGTTGATCGGTTTCTACTACAGCAACCGCAACAACGGTAACGCCGCACTCAAGGCATTTATCGTCACGCGTATCGGCGACGTGTTCATGGCCATCGGCCTGTTCATCCTGTTCCAACAGGTGGGCACGCTGAACATCCAGGAACTGCTGGTGCTGGCACCACAGAAATTCCAGGTCGGCGACTTCTGGATCACCCTGGCGACCCTGATGCTGCTGGGTGGCGCCGTGGGTAAATCCGCGCAGCTGCCGCTGCAAACCTGGCTGGCGGATGCGATGGCCGGTCCTACCCCGGTTTCCGCACTGATTCACGCGGCAACCATGGTAACCGCCGGTGTCTACCTGATCGCGCGTACCCACGGCCTGTTCACCCTGGCGCCGGACATCCTGCATCTTGTAGGCATCGTCGGTGGCGTGACCCTGGTACTCGCCGGCTTTGCCGCACTGGTGCAGACCGACATCAAGCGCATCCTCGCCTACTCGACCATGAGCCAGATCGGCTACATGTTCCTGGCCCTGGGCGTTGGCGCCTGGGACGCGGCGATCTTCCACCTGATGACCCACGCCTTCTTCAAGGCCCTGTTGTTCCTGGCGTCCGGTGCGGTGATCGTGGCCTGCCACCACGAGCAGAACATCTTCAAGATGGGCGGCCTGTGGAAGAAACTGCCGTTGGCCTATGCCAGCTTCATCGTCGGTGGTGCCGCACTCGCCGCCCTGCCACTGGTGACCGCCGGTTTCTACTCGAAAGACGAAATCCTCTGGGAAGCCTTTGCCAGCGGCAACCAGAACCTGCTGTACGCAGGCCTGGTGGGCGCATTCATGACCTCGCTGTACACCTTCCGCCTGATCTTCATCACCTTCCACGGTGAAGCCAAGACTGAAGCACACGCAGGCCACGGTATCTCGCACTGGCTGCCGCTGTCGGTGCTGATCATCCTGTCGACCTTCATCGGCGCCATGATCACGCCGCCACTGGCCGGTGTCCTGCCGGAAAGCGCCGGGCATGCCGGTGGCGCCGCCAAGCACAGCCTGGAAATCGCCTCGGGTGCCATCGCCCTGGCCGGTATCCTGCTGGCCGCGCTGCTGTTCCTCGGCAAGCGTCGCTTCGTGACCGCCGTCGCCAACAGTGGCATTGGCCGCTTCCTGTCGGCCTGGTGGTTCGCTGCCTGGGGCTTCGACTGGATCTACGACAAACTGTTCGTCAAGCCTTACCTGGCCATCAGCCATATTCTGCGCAAAGACCCGCTCGACCAGACCATCGGTTTGATCCCGCGTGCCGCCAAGGCCGGTCACACCGCCCTGAGCCGCAGCGAGACCGGCCAATTGCGCTGGTATGCAGCGTCCATGGCGGCCGGTGCCGTCCTGGTAATCGGCGCCATCGTCGTGGTAGCGGTCTGACTATGTCTATGCACTTTGCGAACTTGCGAAAGGAAACGAGCCCGTCATGATTCTGCCCTGGCTAATCCTGATCCCCTTTATCGGCGGCCTGCTCTGCTGGATGGGTGAACGCTTCGGCGCCACCCTCCCCCGCTGGATTGCGTTGCTGACCATGTCCCTGGAACTCGCGCTCGGCCTCTGGCTGTGGGCCCATGGCGACTATTCATTTGCTCCGGCACCGGGTGTCGATCCCACCTTCGCGCTTGAATTCAAGCACGTGTGGATCCAGCGCTTCGGCATCAACGTGCACCTGGCCCTCGACGGCCTGTCGCTGTTGATGATCCTGCTGACCGGCCTGCTGGGTATCCTCTCGGTACTCTGCTCCTGGAAAGAGATCCAGCGTCACGTGGGCTTCTTCCACCTGAACCTGATGTGGATCCTGGGCGGTGTTGTCGGCGTGTTCCTCGCGCTGGACCTGTTCATGTTCTTCTTCTTCTGGGAAATGATGCTGGTGCCGATGTACTTCCTCATCGCGCTCTGGGGTCACAGTTCTTCGGACGGCAAGAAAACCCGGATCTACGCAGCGACCAAGTTCTTCATCTTCACCCAGGCTTCCGGCCTGATCATGTTGGTGGCGATCCTGGGTCTGGTACTGGTCAACTTCAACAACACCGGCGTGATTACCTTCAACTACGCCGACCTGTTGAAAACCAAGATGTCGCTGACCACCGAATACATCCTGATGCTCGGCTTCTTCATCGCCTTCGCGGTGAAGCTGCCGGTGGTGCCGTTCCACTCCTGGCTGCCGGATGCGCACGCCCAGGCGCCGACCGCGGGTTCCGTGGACCTGGCCGGTATCCTGCTGAAAACCGCTGCCTACGGCCTGTTGCGTTTCGCATTGCCGCTGTTCCCGAACGCTTCGGCCGAGTTCGCGCCGATCGCCATGACCCTGGGTCTGATCGGGATCTTCTACGGTGCGTTCCTGGCCTTCGCGCAAACCGACATCAAGCGTCTGATCGCCTTCTCGTCCGTTTCCCACATGGGTTTCGTACTGATCGGCATCTACTCCGGGAGCCAGCTGGCGCTGCAGGGCGCGGTAATCCAGATGTTGGCCCACGGGGTCTCCGCTGCCGCACTGTTTATCCTCAGTGGCCAGCTGTACGAGCGCCTGCACACCCGTGACATGCGTGAAATGGGTGGCGTGTGGTCGCGCATTGCGTACCTGCCGGCGATCAGCCTGTTCTTCGCCGCCGCATCCCTGGGCTTGCCGGGCACCGGTAACTTCATCGGCGAGTTCCTGATCCTGATGGGTGCCTTCGTGCAAACACCGTGGATCAGCGCCATTGCTACCTCCGGCCTGGTGTTCGGTTCGGTTTACTCGCTGATCATGATCCACCGCGCCTACTTCGGCCCGGCCAAGTCCGACACCGTCCTGCAAGGGATGGATGCTCGCGAACTGATCATGGTGCTCGGCCTTGCGGTACTGCTGATCTACATCGGCGTGTACCCGCAACCGTTCCTGGACACTTCTGCCGCGACGATGCATGGCGTGCAGCAGTGGTTCGGCACCGCCTTCTCTCAACTCGCTTCGGCCCGGTAAGAGCGCTATGGAATTCACGATCCAACACTTTATCGCGCTTGCGCCGCTGCTGATTACCAGCCTCACCATCGTGGTGGTGATGCTGGCGATCGCCTGGCGCCGCAATCACTCGCAAACGTTCCTGCTGTCCTGTGCCGGTTTGAACCTGGCCCTGCTGTCGATCATTCCGGCACTCAAGGTTGCGCCACTGGCCGTGACCCCGCTGATGATGATTGATGACTTCGCGCTGCTGTATATCGCGTTGATCCTCGTCGCCACCCTGGCCTGCGTCACCCTCGCCCACGCCTACCTCGGCGAAGGCGGCACCGGCTACCCTGGCAACAAGGAAGAACTGTACCTGCTGATCCTGCTGGCTGCGGCCGGTGGCATCGTGCTGGTCAGCGCGCAGCACCTGGCGGGCTTGTTTATCGGCCTGGAATTGCTGTCGATCCCGACTTACGGCCTGGTGGCCTACGCCTTCTTCAACAAACGTTCCCTGGAAGCCGGCATCAAGTACATGGTGCTGTCGGCCGCCGGTTCCGCGTTCCTGTTGTTCGGTATGGCCCTGCTCTACGCAGAAGCCGGCAGCCTGAGCTTCACCGGTATCGGTCACGCGCTGGCAGCGACCAGCATGCCTGCGCCGATTGCCCAACTGGGCCTGGCGATGATGCTGATCGGCCTGGCGTTCAAGCTGTCGCTGGTGCCCTTCCACCTGTGGACCCCGGACGTGTACGAAGGCGCCCCGGCGCCGGTGGCTGCGTTCCTGGCTACGGCGTCGAAGGTTGCCGTGTTTGCGGTGATGGTGCGTCTGTTCCAGATCTCGCCGGCTGCCAACACTGGCGTGCTGAGCAACGTGCTGACCATTATCGCCATCGCGTCGATCCTGTTCGGTAACCTGCTGGCCCTGACCCAGAACAACCTCAAGCGTCTACTCGGTTACTCCTCCATCGCGCACTTCGGCTACCTGCTGATCGCCCTGGTGGCGAGCAAAGGCCTGGCCGTGGAAGCGATGGGCGTGTACCTGGTCACCTACGTGATCACCAGCCTTGGCGCGTTCGGCGTGATCACGTTGATGTCCTCGCCGTTCAAAGGCCGTGACGCTGACGCCCTGTACGAGTATCGCGGCCTGTTCTGGCGCCGTCCGTACCTGACTGCCGTACTCACCGTGATGATGCTGTCCCTCGCCGGTATTCCGCTGACCGCGGGCTTTATCGGCAAGTTCTACATCGTCGCTACCGGTGTTGAAGCGCACGAGTGGTGGTTGGTTGCCTCGCTGGTACTGGGCAGCGCCATCGGCGTGTTCTACTACCTGCGCGTGATGGTCACCCTGTACCTGATCGAGCCAAACCTGCGCCGTGTGGACGCCGAGCTGCACTGGGAACAGAAAGCCGGTGGCGTGATGCTGCTGGCCATCGCCCTGCTCGCGTTCTTCCTGGGCGTGTACCCACAACCGTTGCTCACCCTGGTGCAGCACGCGGTGCTGGGCGTTTGATCGCTTAGGTTGATGCAATTAACAAAACGGCGCCTTCGGGCGCCGTTTTGCATTTCTGGGGCACAGTAACTCTACCCTGCCCCGCTCGCAGAAATTGCCTATCTCATATACCTACACGTCCGGCATCCATGCGCCGGAGGCCGCCGTATGGTGGCTGCGTTTTAGGAAAGTTCCCACAGCGAGGTCACTTGACCCCAAGCGAGTGGGCCCACAGACTATACGCAGGTCACGTACAGAACATGGATGCTCTATTTATAGAACTGCCCGCCTTCGAGCGGCATCGCAAGGACTATCTGAGTGACAAGCTGTTCCACGGTTTTCAACAGGAGTTGATGAAAAACCCGGAAGCAGGCGACGTGATCGAGGGCACGGGCGGGCTGCGCAAGGTTCGCTTTGTCGATGAGCGACGCAACAAAGGCAAACGCGGTGGCCTGCGGGTCATTGACTACTGGTGGTCAGGCGGCACGCAATTCTGGCTATTCACCCTGTACGGCAAACACGAACAGGACGACCTGGCCCCCCACCACAAGAAAGCCCTAAAACACATGCTGGACAGGGAAATCAAAGCGAGAATACACCCATGAAACGTGAAATCTTTTCCGAACTGGTCGAAGGCTTCGACGCATTGGCCGACGAACGCCGGGGCAAAGTCACCTTGCGTACTCACAAGGTCCACCTCAACAACCTGGCCCCGCTGACCGCCGAAGAAGTGGTAGCTGTACGCCAACAGCTCAACCTTTCGCGCTCAGTGTTCGCCATGTACCTGCGCACCAATGTGCGTACCCTGGAAAACTGGGAACAAGGCCGGGCCAAGCCCAACGCCCAGGCCGCCACCTTGATTCGCTTGGTAGCGCGCTTTCCGGAAACCGTCGCGCAGCTCGCCGCCCTGACCTGACCGACAAAAAAAACGCCCCGATCCAGTCGGGGCGTTTCAGGACCAAGGGCAGGCGCTTTAGAAGGCGATACCGACCTTGAAGCCATACTCGTCACGCTTGAGCTTGGTGTTGTCGGCCACTGCCGAGTCTTCGTCGAGCTTGTACTCGGTGCGGGTGTAGTACAGGCCCGCCATCACTGGCAGGTCGCCCTTCTGGTTCATCAACAGGCTGACTTCGGCGTACGGGTTGGTGCGGTCCTTGAGGTCCACGGTGTCGCTGCCCACGTCGTCCACCTTGAGCTTGGCGCGGCCATCAATGGTGCGACGGGCACCGGCTTCGACGCGCAGGGTCATGTCATCGAACTGGTGGTTGTAGCCCAGGGCCGCCTTGGCGAACGGGGATTTGCTGGTGAGCTTGACGTCGTAGTCGTTGGTGTCCGGCTCATAGCGGGTCCAGCTATAGCCGCCACCCACGATCACGTCGACAAAGTTGCGTGCATCCAGCGCGGCACGCCAGCCAAGGTCCAGGTCGGCCTGGCCTTCCTTCAGTTTGTTGTCACTTTTTTCGCCGTACTTGGCTTCGATGCCGGCCTGGTAGATAAAACCGGATTCGGCGGTGAGCTTGTTGCCGAAGTTGTAGAACAGCCCCGCTTCGGGCATGTGGTCCTTGTCGCTCTCGCTGCCGCCTTCGAGTTTGAAGTCGTTGTAGCTGCCCTGGATCCCGAAGGTGGAAATCGGGTCGGTGGACGGTGCAGCGAACACCACGGCGGGCGCGGCAACCAGCGCCAGCACCGAGGTATTCTTCAAGAGCATTCCGAATAGCCTGGACATCGTTTTACATCTCCTTGTCTGGTGAGCAAATTATTCAGGAACGTGTTCGAACGCCGGTCTGCGCGAAAGGTTCGAATTAATTTGCACCAATTTGGCGCTAAAACGGTAAAGCGAAGGCTCTATCTCAGCACTCTCCAGACCCGCCTTCACCGAGGCGCGTGCAACTTGTCATTTTGACTGAACCTTTTTGAACGCTTTCCTATCCATCTATAACAAGACAGGGAGGCAACATGAGTACCGCAAAAATCTACACCATCAACTATCAGCTGCACGGTCAACCGAAGTCCTTTGTGGTGCGCGCCGAAGTGATGAACAACGCCGAGGCCTGGCACTGGGCGGCCGTTGATGCCGACATTGCACACGTCAGCCGGATCGGCCGCGTGGGCCACGAACAGGTGAAGAAAACCACTCGCCCCTGGGCCGAGAAGTTTGGTATCACCGAAGTCACCTGGCTGCCGCCCAAGTAAATAAAAAGCCCCGCTCAAGGGCGGGGCTCGTTTATGGCTTCAAGTCGCCCAACGGATCGTAGGGCGGCTTTTTTTTCGTCTCATCCTTGTCCTTTTCCTGCTTGTCCAACGGCGCTATGGCAGCACCGATGGGGTCGACCTGCGGGTCGGACACATCCGGGGAGTCAGGGTCGAAACCCAACTCATCCTTGTCGTCGGCCTGTTCGTTGGACGCTGGGCCATCCGGGCGATTGTTCATCTCAGTCTCCTGTTACAGCGGGCGAGCCTTGTCGTGGAGGTGTTCTAGCTCATCCTCAACGCGCTCTACATCATGGTTTTCGTCACGCTCTTTCGGATCGTTAGGGCGCAACGCATCGTTGTCGCGCTCTTCTTCACCGGGGGTGCGATCGGGGTCGGGTGTACCGGGGGGTGGCTGGTTGTATTCAGACATGTCGGTTCTCCTCAAAGGGACTACACAGGTTTAGAGAAACCGCCGTGATCCATCGTTCAACTTGTTTGCCCAAGCGTGAGATGATGCCGGCCCCCTGCTGGAGGCATAACCCGGATGTTCGAGCTCAAACCCTGCGACCCCGCCACCTACCGCCAACAGACCCGGCGCAGCACGCTGATCGTGGCGATAACGTTCCTGGCCCTGGCGATGCTGCTGTCGAGCCTGGCGGTGATGCTGTTCGGCGAACCCGGCGGTGACAATTTGCGCTTCAATGTCGGCGGTGTCTTCGCCGGGGTGCTGATCACGCTTGCCCTGGTGCGCGGCCCGTTCTGGCGCCAGCCATGGATGGCGGCGGCGGTGTATGGCTGGCAGCTCAAGCGCAGCCTGATGAGCGTGACCAACGTGATGCACACTGTGACCGAGCGGGTGCAGGCCAACGACCCGACGGCGATCAAGCTGTTGCGCTTCTATCACTTGGGGCTGACACAGATGCACGAGCTGGATGCCAATTCCAGCAGCCAGGCGCAGTTGGTCGGGGAAATCGAAGCGCATAAGGCCAGGATGCAGACGCTGGGGATCGACACCGAGCAGACTCGCTTCGATCCTGCTTGGCTGGAGGCATTGAACAGCCGGTAACTCAGGCCGTGGCCGTCCTTGCCCGCCAGCAGAACACCGCGCTCACGGCAATCGCCGCACCCGCCACGCCGAACACCCAGGGCGCCGAAGCAATCGGCAGCAACAGGCCCGCGAGCAGTGGCCCGAGACCCGCACCGATATCCCGCCACACCGCGTTCGAGGCCAGCGCCGACACCCGCATCGCGCCGGGGTTGCGCTCGGCCACCAGGGTGGTTACCAGCGGCAGCTGCAACGCGCGCAGCACCAGCACCGCTGCCGCGCCGATAATCACCCAGTAGCTGCCGAACGCGGTCAGGGCCAGGGCACTCAGGAACGAAAACAGCAACAGCATCGAGGTCGCGCCGAAGTGCTGGGCCGCGCGTCCACCCAGGGGGCTCAGAAGCATTTCCGACACATACCGCAGCGCCATCAAGCCCCCGGCGATCAGCACCGCGTCGCCGCCCAGCAGCTTCTGCGCCTGGATCGACAAGCCAAAGATAAACAGCCCATCCAGCGCCACGCCTTCGATAAACGACCACACCGCCACACTGTCGGGCCACTTGAAACGGCGCCCCGGCGTGCTGTGCAAATCATGCCCGCTGTCAGGCAAGCCACGCGCCATCCACAGACCTATCAGGCAGCAGCCGGCCAGGATCACAAAGATCGGACGCGGCCCGGCCCATAGCGTCAACCAGCCTCCCAACGGCAACGCCAGCATCGGGCCCAGGGCAATCAAGGCCCGCGAACGCCCGGCCCGGCGTGCGGCACCGGCGGGTTCCGAGGTCGCCAGCACTTGGGTCGACAGGTTCAACGCGGCAAAACACAGGCCCCACACCAGCCGCAGCCCGAGCAACGCGGCGAAGCCTGAGAACATTGAATTGCCCAAGGCACACAGCGTCGCAGCCCCGGCGGCGATCATGCAGGTCAGCCGATCACCGTTGCGCGCGTAGAAATTCAACACATGGCGGTAGCCGAAAATCCGCACCAGGCGGTTGGCCGCCAGCAGCACCCCGGCCTGGGCCAGGGTAATACCGAAGGCCTGGGATTCCATGGGCAGCAACAGGTAGAGCAACACGTCACTGGGCAGGCATAAGGCTAGGGTCAGCGCGGCGCGGCGGGAATGGGTATCAGCGGTGCGGAGGGCCAGAGTGGACATAAATCTGAAACATCCCGAAATACTCAGGCGGCCACGGTAGCCTCCCCGCGCCTGGTTTTACAACGCCTTTTTCCCATAAGGCAGCAAACGCAGGCCACTGGCCACGGCGCCCACCAGGGCAAACACGCAGCCCAGCCACAGCGCGTATTGCGGGCCGCTGTTGACGAACAGGTGAAAACACAGCGCTACCAACGACGCGCCCAGCGTCTGCCCCAGCAAGCGCGAGATCGCCACAATGCCGCTGGCCCCGCCGCTGCGTGCCAACGGGGCGCTGGTCATCAAGGCCTTGAGGTTGGGCGACTGGAAAAAACCGAAACCCGCACCGCACAGCGCCATGCGCCAGCCGATATCAACCGCCGACGCGCCAGCGCCCAGGCTGGCCAGCGCGGCCATGCCCACGCTGAGCATCAACAACCCGATGCCGCACAACGCGCCCAGCGACACGCGGTCCGCCAGGCGCCCCGCAACCAACGCCATCACTGCAACCACAGCCGGCCACGGCGTCATCAGAAACCCGGTTTCCACCTGGCTGTGCCCAAGCACCGCCTGCAACAGAAAGGGCAGCGACACAAAGGCCAGGCCCTGGGCGCTGAAGGCACAAATGGCCGTGAGGGAAGACAAGGCAAACACCGGTCGCTTGAACAGGTCCAGCGCCAACATCGGCGCCGGGTGACCGGCCTGACGACGCAACAGCAAGGCGCCACACACCAGCGCGACGGCGACCAGGCCGAGGGTCAGCGCCCCTTGGGCACCGTGCACCGCCGTGCCCAGGCCCAGCACCAGCAAGGCGAACAGCCCGGCACACAACACGGCCGCCAAACGGTCGAAGGCGTGCCCGGTCATCGGCAGGGTCGGCAATGAACGCAGGCCCAGGGCCAGGGCCAGCAGCCCCAATGGCACATTGATCAGGTACAGCCAATGCCAGGTCGCCACCGACAGGATCGCCGACGCAGCGGTCGGCCCCAGGGTAAACGCAAGCCCCACCACCAGCGAGTTGTAGCCAAGGCCACGGCCGAGCATCTTCGACGGGTAGATATGCCGCAGTAGCGCGGTGTTCACACTCATGATTGCGGCGGCGCCCAGCCCCTGCACCACCCGCGCGGCCGTCAGGGTCACCAGCGAACCGGCCAGGCCGCAAAACAGCGACGACAGGATAAACACCAGCAACCCGCCGAGGTACACGCGGCGATGCCCCAGCACATCACTGAGGGACGCAAACGGCAGCACCGTGGCAATAATCGCCAGCTGGTAGGCGTTGACCACCCAGATCACCGAGGCGGAATCGGTGCCGATCCCCTCGGCCAGGGTCGGCAGCGCGGTGTTGACGATGGCCGTGTCCAGGGTCGCCATGCCGATCCCCAGGGAGATCGCGATCACGGCCGGCAGGCGTTTATTGAGGGGCAGCCCATCGGCAACAGAAGACATGAACAATCCGCACAGGTGGTAAAGGCCTCTAGATTACGGGTAGCTGGGGATTTTTTCAGGGCTGGATTGCTTGGCTGTCGCAATTTTCATGTTGGCCCTGGCATGGGATAGAGATCGCGCTCAGGTCCAGATGCCCATCAATGACCGGCGGGCACCAGTAATAGCCACCGGTCAACGGCGTGCTGATGCGATACAGGCCATCGACAATCCCGTCTTCGAGCCCGCTCATGCGGCGCAGCTGCGCTTCGAACGCGTCGAAGGAATGGCCAAACGCGAGGAACATCAAACCCGCCTGGCCATTCTCGGCCCACGGCATCGAGCGGCGCACCACGAAGGCTTCCGGGGTGAAGCTTTCCTGGGCGGTGCGTTTGGTGTGGGCCGATTCGGGGGCATCTTCGAGTTCTTCATTGTCGCCATGGCGGCGGCCGATGATGTGATCGCGCGCCTGGGCCGGTAAGGCGGCGAAACCGTCGAGGTCGTGCTGCCACTGCTGGATCGCGGCAAAGCTGGCGCCACTGTCGGTCAGGGCGGCTTCTACCGCGGCGTCATCGTGAGGGTTTTCGGTGCCGTCTTCGTAGTCGGTGAGGTCGAAGCCGGTCTTGTAGCGGAACCCCTCGATCGATTGCTCCAGGCGAAACGCCGGGGTCAGGGCCTTTTCAAGCGAGCGGCTGCGCAGCAACAGCTCACCGCGATCAATGCCGTGCAGCCATACCCACAGCGCCTGCTGGGTCGACGGGTTGTGCGCGCCCGGCCCGCTGACAGTCGGGAATGCGCGCAGGCCGTCAAGCGTTGCACCCAGCGCGGTTACCAGCGGCTCGCCAAACCCGACCACTGCCGCCGAATCGGCCAACTGCACCAGCGCGTCCAACGCAGCGGGCACGGCCGCCAGTGTCTGCACGGCGAAAAACAGATGGCGTGCCTGCAACGGCACCGGTGCAGCAAGAATGCCCGGCTGGTAATGACTCATGTGAACTCCTTCTGAAAAGCCGCGCAGTTTACCCGCCACGCGTAGCCGTGCGTAGCGGAAAGCGCGCAAGCCTTGCCATAGAGCCCCGTGTTGGGTGACTCTTTAGTCAAATGCCAGCTAGTCAAGTTTTGCAACTATTTCAGGGGTAGCAACATGACCACCAGCAACCTGCTCGCCCAGCTGTTTCCCGCCTCCACTGCAGAGATTCCCGAACAATTCCGTCTGGGGGCGCCCATTGAACAGCGTGATTACCTGGTAGACGGCCAGTTGCAGGTGTGGAACGGCCCGCTGGCTCAAGTGCTTAGCCCGGTGCAACTGGGCGATGAACGCGTGCATATCGGCAGCACCCCGCTGCTCGACGCCGATACCGCTCTCACCGCCCTCGACGCCGCCGTGCGCGCCTACGACCGCGGCCGGGGTGAATGGCCAACGATGCGCGTGGCTGATCGCATCCAGCACGTCGAAGCATTTCTACGCCGCATGCGTGAACAACGCGATGCGGTGGTCAAGCTGTTGATGTGGGAGATCGGCAAGAACCTCAAGGACTCGCAGAAAGAGTTCGACCGCACCTGCGACTACATCACCGACACCATCAACGCCCTCAAGGAACTCGACCGCCGCAGCAGCCGCTTCGAACTGGAACAGGACACCCTCGGCCAGATCCGTCGCGTGCCATTGGGCGTCGCGCTGTGCATGGGGCCTTACAACTACCCGCTGAACGAGACGTTTACCACGCTGATCCCGGCGTTGATCATGGGCAATACCGTGGTGTTCAAACCGGCCAAGCTTGGCGTGCTGTTGATCCGCCCGTTGCTGGAAGCGTTTCGCGATAGCTTCCCGGCCGGGGTGATCAACGTGATCTACGGCAGCGGCCGTGAAACCGTCAGCGCCCTGATGGCCAGCGGCAAGATCGATATCTTTGCGTTCATCGGCACCAACAAGGCCGCCAGTGACCTGAAAAAACTCCACCCCAAGCCACACCGCTTGCGTGCCGCATTGGGCCTGGACGCAAAAAATCCCGGCATCGTGTTGCCCGAGGTCGACCTGGACAATGCCGTCAGCGAGGCGGTGACCGGCTCGCTGTCGTTCAACGGCCAGCGCTGCACCGCGTTGAAAATCCTGTTTGTGCACGAGGACGTGGTCGAGCGCTTCATCGCGAAATTCAACGCCAAGCTCGCCACCTTGAAACCCGGCATGCCCTGGGAAGACGGCGTCTCGCTGACCCCGTTGCCGGAAGTCGGCAAGGTCGACTACCTCAACGCCCTGGTGGCCGACGCCGCCGAGCACGGTGCCCAGGTGGTAAATGACAACGGCGGCACCTGCCGCGGTTCGTTCTTCTACCCGGCGGTGCTGTACCCGGTGAACCCGCAGATGCGCGTGTACCACGAGGAGCAATTCGGCCCGGTGGTGCCCATCGTGCCTTACCGCGACCTGGACACGGTGATCGAGTACGTGCTGGATTCGGACTTCGGCCAGCAACTGAGCCTGTTCGGCACCAACGCTGTAGAGATCGGGCGCCTGGTCGACGTGTTCGCCAACCAGGTGGGCCGGATCAATATCAACGCCCAGTGCCAGCGCGGGCCGGACACCTTCCCGTTCAACGGGCGCAAGAACTCGGCCGAGGGCACGCTGTCGGTACATGACGCGTTGCGGGTGTTCTCGATCCGCACCCTGGTGGCGACCAAGTTCCAGGAAAGCAACAAGGCGCTGGTCAGCGACATCCTGCGCAACCGCGACTCCAGCTTCTTGACCACTGACTACATTTTCTAAAGATGTGGG
>NZ_JBAWDE010000029.1:0-19710 GCF_049590575.1 Pseudomonas sp. | reverse complement strand
GGGCTTGCCCCCGATGGCGTTGGTTCAGTCAACATCTTCAGTAACTGATTCACCGACATCGGGGGCAAGCCCCCTCCCACATTTTGATCGTTGCAGCCTTTGAAGGCTGCATCAGGCCTCAAGCAATAAACGAATACACCAGCGCCGTAATCGCCACCAACCCCACCGCCGTGACAAACACGTTGGACGCCTGCCCACGATACTTGGCCATGGCCGGCACCTTGCGGATCGCGTACATCGGCATCAGGAACAGGATCGACGCGATCACCGGCCCACCCAGGGTCTCGATCATGCCGAGGATGCTTGGGTTGAGCGTGGCCACGATCCAGCACACCACCAGCATGAAGGCGGCGGTCATGCGGTCCAGGGTCTTCTCGGCCGGGCTACGACCGGTTTTCAGCACCAGGCCCTTGAGGCCTTCACTGGCGCCGATGTAATGGCCCAGGAACGACTTGGCAATCGCTACGAACGCAATCAGCGGTGCCGCGAACTCGATGGTCGGGTTGTTGAAGTGGTTGGCCAGGTACGACAGGATCGACAGGTTCTGCGCCTTCGCTTCGGCCAATTGCGCCGGCGACAGCGTCAGCACGCAGCTGAACACAAAGAACAACACCATCACCACCATCAACAGGTGCGCGCGGCACAGGATCTGCGAGCTGCGCTGATCGGCGTTGGCGCCGTACTGGCGCTTCTGGTCCACCGCAAAGGCCGAGATGATCGGCGAGTGGTTGAACGAGAACACCATCACTGGAATCGCCAGCCACAGGGTGTTGAGCAGCGCGGACGGTGCCGGCACCACACTGGCGGTGCTGAGGATGCCGCCGTTCCAGTGCGGGATCAGGTATACCGCCAGGAACAGCAAAGCGACGATAAACGGGTACACCATCAGGCTCATGGCCTTGACGATCACTTGCTCACCGCAACGCACCACCGCCAGCAGGCCCAGGATCAGCACCAGCGACAGGATCGCCCGCGGCGGCGGCATGATGTGCAACTGGTGCTCCATGAAGCTGCCGACGGTGTTGGTCAGCGCCACGCTGTAGATCAGCAGGATCGGGAAGATCGCAAAGAAGTACAGCAGCGTGATCAATGCACCGGCCTTGATGCCGAAATGCTCTTCAACCACGTCGGTGATGTCGGAACCTTCACGACCGGACAGTACGAAACGGGTCAGGCCTCGGTGGGCAAAAAACGTCATCGGGAAGGCCAGCAGCGCCAGGATTACCAGAGGCCAGAAGCCGCCCAGGCCGGCGTTGATGGGCAGAAACAAGGTGCCGGCGCCAATGGCGGTGCCGAACAGGCCAAGCATCCAGGTGGTGTCCTGGCGGCTCCAGCTTGTGAGGGTTGCAGGTGTCGTTGCATAGCGTTCGTCGACGCTATTGGCCTGATCATTCATCCGGTCGGATCTCCGCATTTACACAGCCGGGACGAGTCAGAAAAACCTGACAGGCAGCGCCCCGACCATAGAAGGGGCGAGATTGTCCGGGATTCTCGTGAATAAGCAAAGACTTAGCTGAGGAGCGGTTGACCGGTGCAGCCGCTCAAGGGCGGGTATAGGCGACGGATTCAGCGGGCTCCAGCGCCGCGGGCACAGTACATACCCGCACAAATATCCCGCATACTCATGCCCTCTAACCCTTCAGGAAGAGCGTTCCGATGACCACCACTGTTCTGGTCCTGGTTGAAACCATCAACGAATACCTGCAAATCATCGAGAGCAATGATTTCCATGTGATCCTCGCGCCGACGCCCGCCGAGCGTGCCCAGGCCATCAAGGCCCATGGCGGCCAGATCAAGGCCGTGCTGACCCGTGGCCCGCTGGGTTTGTATGCCGAGGAAATCGCCGCCCTGCCACTGCTGGAAATCATCTGCGTGATCGGCGCCGGCTACGAGCATGTGGACCTGCAGGCGGCGAGCAACCGGGGGATAGTGGTGACCAATGGCGCCGGGGTGAACGCGCCGTCGGTGGCTGACCACGCGATGGCGCTGCTGCTGTCGCTGGTGCGCGGCATCCCGCAGACCGACGCGGCGGTCCGCCGTAACGAGTGGCCGAAAGTGATGCGCCCGTCCCTGGGCGGCAAACAGCTGGGCATTCTCGGGCTAGGCGCGGTCGGCCTGGAAATCGCCAAGCGCGCTGCGCTCGGCTTTGGCATGCAAGTCAGCTACCACAACCGCCAGCCCCGCGATGACGTGGATTACACCTACTGCGCCACGGCGGTGGAGCTGGCGCGCACCTCGGACTTCCTGGTCCTGGCCACACCCGGTGGCGCCGGCACCCGCCACCTGATCGATCGTAATGCGTTGGACGCCCTGGGCCCAAACGGTTACCTGGTAAACATCGGTCGCGGCAGCGTGGTGGTCACCGCCGACCTGGTCGCGGCGCTGGAACAACGGCGTATCGGCGGCGCAGCGCTGGACGTGTTCGACGACGAGCCCAAAGTGCCCGACGCCCTCAAGCACCTGAGCAACACCGTGCTCACCTCGCACGTCGCCGGCCTGTCGCCCGAGGCCGCCCACGACACCGTGCAGCGGGTGGCCGACAACCTGGTGGAATACTTTGCCGGCCGTCCGGTGCTCACGCCAGTCACCTTGCCCACGCCTGAAAAATGACCGATCAGGCACGCTGATCACCCTTCAACACGCTAACCTATTAAGCCGCCCCGACCTTGTCGCTGGGCGGCTGCGCGCATTAGATTAGGAAATAGTCCAAGGCCTTTAGAATAAGCAGAAGGGATAAGCATGGCGCTGAACGACCAATCGACCCAGATCCGCCCTGGCGAAGAACTTGATGCCGGCCTGATCGATCCCTACCTCAAGGCCCATATCCCAGGCCTGAGCGGCACGCCCAGCATCAGCCAGTTCCCCGGTGGCGCGTCGAACCTGACCTACTTGCTGGAATACCCCGGCCAGGAATTCGTCCTGCGCCGCCCGCCCTTTGGCCACAAGGCCAAGTCCGCCCACGACATGGGCCGCGAATTCCGCATTCTCAACCAGCTCAAACACGGCTTTCCGTATTGCCCCAAGGCCTACGTGCATTGCACCGACGAGTCGGTGATCGGCGCCGAGTTCTACGTGATGGAACGCGTCAACGGCATCATCCTGCGCTCCGACCTGCCCGCCGAGCTGGGCCTGGACGCAACCAAGACCGAAGCACTGTGCAAAAGCTTTATCGACAAGTTCGTCGAACTGCACCAGGTGGACTACAACGCCTGCGGCCTGGCCGACCTGGGCAAGCCCGAGGGGTACGTGCAGCGCCAGATTCGCGGCTGGAGCGACCGCTACGAAAAAGCCCTGACCCCCGACGCCCCGAGCTGGGAGACGGTGCGCGCGTGGCTCAACGACAAGATGCCCGCCGACCACCCGACCTCAAGCATCGTGCACAACGACTACCGCTTCGATAACGTGATCCTCGACCCGCACAACCCGATGCAGATCATCGGCGTGCTGGACTGGGAGCTGACCACCCTCGGCGACCCGCTGATGGACCTGGGCAACACCCTCGCCTACTGGATCGAAGCCGACGACCCCGCGCCGGTGCAACTGATGCGCCGCCAGCCGAGCAACGCCCCCGGCATGCTCACGCGCCGCGAGTTCGTCGATTACTACGCCGAGCGCTCCGGCCTCCAGATCGACAATTTCGACTTTTACTACACCTACGGCCTGTTCCGCCTGGCCGGCATTGTGCAGCAGATCTACTACCGTTTCTTCCATGGCCAGACCCAGGACAAACGCTTTGCGCAGTTCATCCAGATGAACAAGCTGCTGGAGCAGATGAGCCTGAATGTCATCGGCAAATCATCCCTCTAAGGAATTGCTATGTCCAAGACCAACCTGTTCGACCTCGACGGCAAGATCGCGTTTGTCTCCGGCGCCAGCCGTGGCATCGGCGAGGCCATCGCCAAGTTGCTGGCCCAGCAAGGCGCCCACGTGATCGTCTCCAGCCGCAAGCTCGAAGGCTGCCAGCACGTGGCGGATGCGATCATCGCCGACGGCGGCAAAGCCACCGCCGTGGCCTGCCACATCGGTGAGATGGAGCAGATCACCCAGGTGTTTGCCGGGATTCGCGAGCAGTTCGGGCGCCTCGACATCCTGGTGAATAACGCCGCGACCAACCCGCAGTTCTGCAACGTGCTGGACACCGACCTCGGCGCCTTCCAGAAGACCGTCGACGTGAACATTCGCGGCTACTTCTTCATGTCGGTAGAGGCCGGCAAGCTGATGCGCGAAAACGGCAGCGGCAGCATTATCAACGTGGCGTCGATCAACGGTATTTCGCCCGGCGTGTTCCAGGGCATCTACTCGGTGACCAAGGCCGCCGTGATCAACATGACCAAGGTGTTCGCCAAGGAATGCGCCGAGTTCGGCATTCGTTGCAACGCCCTGCTGCCGGGCCTGACCGACACCAAGTTCGCCTCGGCACTGGTGAAAAACGACGCGATCCTGAAAATGGCCCTGGCGCAGATCCCGCTCAAGCGCGTGGCCGACCCCAGCGAGATGGCCGGCGCGGTGTTGTTCCTGGCCAGCGATGCGTCCAGCTACACCACGGGTGTGTCGCTGAATGTGGACGGCGGTTTTCTGTCCTGACTGCATGTCCTGACTGCATGCCCTGATTGCATGCCCTGATCATGCATTCGGCGGTTGCTGCCGAAAGCTCACCGCCAGGCGGTTCCAGCCACTGATGCTGGACACCGCCATGGTCAGGTCGACCAGTTCCTGCTCGCTGAACGCCTCGCGCACTGCCGCGAACAGCTCATCTGAAACACTTGAAGTCGGCAGGGTCGCCACCGACTCGCTCCAGGCCAATGCGGCCTTCTCCCGCGCGGTGAAAAACGGCGAGTCGCGCCATACGCACAGGGCGAACAGCCGCCGCTCGGTCTCGCCGCGCTGATGCGCCGCCATCGAATGCATATCGGTGCAGAACCCGCAGTGGTTGAGCTGCGACACGCGGATCTTGATCAGCGCCAGCAAGGGTTGCTCGATGGACAGGCCAAAGGTCGTGGCTTCGAGCATCAGCATGCCCTTGAGCGCTTGCGGCGAGGCGGTGTAGTAATCCAGGCGAGGTTCCATAAGGCGGCTCTCAAAATGACAACCCAGCCTAGAACCCTTGAGGCATAAGCCCTATAGCCAATTCGGCGGTTTACGCACAGACCATTTTGAGCGCGCCGTGCGAGCGAGTAGTCTTGGCGCAGATCGAATGCATCAGGATAAAACATGGAACTGCACGTGGTGATCAACGGCCGCAAGGATCTGGCCGAACAGTTGTACCAGCAGTTGCGTGACGCCATCGGCTCCGGGCGCCTGGCCGCCGGCGCGCAACTGCCGCCCAGCCGCTTGCTGGCCGAACAATTGGGCGTGTCACGCAAGACCGTGTCCGACACCTACGCCACCCTGACGTACGAAGGCCTGTTGGTCGGCAAGACCGGGCGCGGCACCTTCGTCAATGCCCGCGCGCACCAGGCCGAACGCGTGCAAACCGCCACCGAACTGGCCTGCGCCGCCAGCCTGGCCAGGTGGGCCACACTGCCCTCGCCGATGCGCCACCCGACCCGCGACAGCACCTTGCGCTACGAATTTATCGGCGGCGCCACCAGCCGCTACCAGTTCCCCCAGGATGAATGGCGCCGCTGCACCCTGGATGCACTGCGGCGGATTGCGCAAAACAGCGGGTTCTACAGCCAGCCCGAAGGGTTGCCGGCACTGCGCAGCGCCATTGCCGGGCACATTGCGTTCTCGCGCGGGGTCAACTGCCGCGACAGCGATATCGTGGTCACCAATGGCGCGCAGCAGGCCCTCGACCTGATCGCGCGCGTGGTGCTCGAACCGGGCAGCATCGTCGCCATGGAAGACCCCGGCTACAGCCCCGCGCGCCAGCTGTTCCAAGCCATGGGCGCGAACGTCGCGAGTGTGCCGGTGGACGCCCAGGGCATCCAGGTCGAGCAGATCCCGGCGGGCACGCGGCTGATCTACGTCACACCGTCGCACCAATTCCCCCTCGGCATGCCCATGAGCCTGCCACGCCGCGAGGCCTTGCTGGCCCGCGCGTTCGAGCTGGGCGCGATCATCATCGAGGACGACTACGACAGCGAGTTCCGCTACGAAGGCCGGCCCACCGACTCCCTGCAAAGCATGGACACCCGGGGCGTGGTGACCTACGTCGGGACCTTCTCGAAAACCCTGCTGCCTGAGCTGCGGCTGGGCTATGCAGTGCTGCCACCGGCGATCCACGGCGCGGTGCTCAAGGCCAAGCAATTGACCGACCAGCACAGCTCCACGCTGCCGCAGTGGGCGCTGGCCAAGTTCATCAGCGAAGGCTATTTGCTCAAGCATATCCGCCGCTGCCACACGGTGTACGCCGGGCGCCGCGAGCGCATTCTGCAACGCCTCGCGGGGGACCTGTCGCCGTGGTTCGAAGCGGTGCCGACGGTGGCCGGGTTTCACCTGGCGGCGTTGTGCAAGGTGCCGGTGAACATCCCGCTGCTGATCCAGCTGGCGCGCCAGGTGGAAGTGGGACTGTATCCCCTGGATGTGTTCTTTCACGACGCACCGGTGCGCGCGGGCCTGATCATCGGTTTCGGCGCCATCGAGACCCTCGACATCGACCCGGCGCTGGACAAGGTGCGCGATATTCTCGAGCACATTGGCTAGCGGTTTTTCCAGCGGATTGGTCATTGGTTGAGCCCGACCCCAGGCGTAGGGTGAAGCGGTCTCGAACTACTCGGAAACCCCACCATGAAACGCCTGCTCGCCACTACCCTGATGCTTGCCTCGCTCAGCGCCTTTGCCCATGAACCGGTGTACAACCAGGAATCGACCAAGGTGCTGCAAGCGCACGCCCTGACCAACGTGCCCGGCAAGAAAACCATCATGCTCACCGTGGACTACGCACCCGGCCAGGCCACGGTGCCCCACAGCCACACCGGCACAGCCGTGGCTTACGTGCTGGAAGGCGCGATCACCTCGCGGGTGAATGACGAACAGGCGAGGACCTACCAGGTCGGCGAATCATTCTACGAACCGGCCGGTTCGCGGCACTTCGAATCGAGCAATGCCAGCCAGACGCAACCGGCCAAACTGCTGGTGGTGATGGTGCTGGATGACAAAGCCGAGGTGCTGACGCCGCTGCCACACAAATAAGCCTCACCACACAATCAGTGTGGGAGGGGGCTTGCCCCCTCCCACATTTGGCTCTTGGTTTGCCTGGGATTCAGGGGCGTTTGAACTGGCGGCGCAGGTCTTCGATCCGCTCGCGGCACGCGCAGCCGTCAAGGTGATCATTGACCATGCCCATGGCCTGCATCAGCGCATACATCGTGGTCGGGCCAACAAACGTCCAGCCTCGTTTCTTAAGCGCCTTGGATAATCGCACCGACGCCGGGGCTGTCGGGTTACCGGTCCAGTAAGCCAGGTCCACCACTGCCGGGCGCTCCTCTGCGCCGGGCTCAAACGCCCACAACCATTGCGCCAGCGAGCCGGTTTCATCCACCAGTTCGCAGGCTCTGCGCGCGTTGTTGACCGCCGAAACGATCTTGGCACGATTGCGCACGATGCCCGGGTCCTGCATCAAGCGTTCAATATCCGCCGCGCCGTACTGCGCCACCCGGCGAAAATCAAAGCCGTCGAACGCGGCTCGAAACTGCTCGCGCTTGCGCAAAATGGTGATCCACGCCAAACCGGCCTGGAAGCCTTCCAGGCAAATCTTCTCGTACAGCTGGATATCGTCCGCCACCGGCACGCCCCACTCAGCATCGTGGTAACGCGGGTATTCGGGCGCAGCCGTGCGCCAGGCGCAGTGGGTCTGGCCGGTGTCGTCAGTGCGCAGTCCTGGTTTATCCATCCATCACCTCCTCTACCCAGCGGCGGATGATAAGCGAAAAAAATTCCGGCCCGCCAACCGCTCAAGCATCGCCCTCGCCGACCAACTGGTCAGACCGGGACCTGTCAACCGCCGAAGAATGACTTGTTATTTCAAAAAAACCCGGCGTAGACTGGCCGCGCACTGGACTTACCGGTAAGACCACAACAATTAAGCCCTGGAACCACCAGGGCACCGAATAGAGATCCCTCCCATGCTCAGATGGTGCTCGCGTTCGATTTTCCTGCAAGTCGTGATTGGCCTGATGCTCGGCATCGCCTGCGGCCTGGCCCTTCCCGAATTCTCCTCGCAACTCAAACCCCTGGGTGACGGCTTTATCAAGCTGATCAAGATGCTGATCGGCCTGATCGTATTCTGCGTGGTGGTCAGCGGCATTTCCGGTGCCGGCGACCTGAAGAAAGTCGGGCGCATCGGCCTCAAGTCGGTGATCTACTTCGAAGTGCTGACCACCGTCGCGCTGGTGATCGGCCTGATCATGGCGTTCAGCACCGGCATCGGCACCGGCGCCAATATCCACCTGGAACAGCTCTCTTCCGCCGGCCTGAATGAACTGGCCGACCGTGGCCAGCACATCAAGGGCACCAGCCAGTTCCTGATGGACCTGATCCCCAACTCGGTGATCGGCGCGTTTGCCGACAACAACGTGCTGCAAGTGCTGCTGTTTTCGGTGCTGTTCGGCAGCGCGCTGAACCTGGTGGGTGAAGCGGCGTCGGGTATCTCACGCCTGATCAACGAGCTCAGCCATGTGATTTTCCGCATCATGGGCATGATCGTGCGCCTGGCGCCGATCGGCGTGTTTGGCGCCATCGCCTTTACCACCAGCACCTATGGCCTGGACTCGCTGCAACACCTGGGGAGCCTGGTCGGCCTGTTTTACCTGACCTGCTTTGCCTTTGTCGGGCTGATCCTTGGCCTGGTGATGCGCCTGTCGGGCCTGCGCATGCTGCCGCTGCTCAAATACCTGCGCGAAGAACTGCTGATCGTGATGGGCACCGCCTCGTCCGACGCGGTGCTGCCGCAAATCATGCGCAAGCTGGAGCACCTGGGCATTGGCAGCTCCACCGTGGGCCTGGTGATTCCCACGGGTTACTCGTTCAACCTCGACGGTTTCTCGATTTACCTGACCCTGGCCATTGTGTTTATCGCCAACGCCACCGGCACGCCGCTGTCGATGACCGACCTGCTGACCATCCTGCTGGTGTCGCTGATCACCTCCAAGGGCGCCCACGGGATTCCCGGTTCCGCGCTGGTGATTCTGGCGGCAACACTCACCGCCATTCCGGCGATCCCGGTGGTTGGCCTGGTGCTGGTATTGGCGGTGGACTGGTTCATGGGCATCGGCCGCGCCTTGACCAACCTGATCGGCAACTGTGTCGCCACCGTGGCCATTGCGCGCTGGGAAAAAGACATCGATATCCAGCGCGCCAACAAGGTCCTCGACGGCCAGCAAGGCTACGCCTTCCAGACCAAGAAACCGGTGTTGCCGGCGCATCAGGAGTTCTAGGGCAACACAAGTCCAAGCCAGCTCCCACAGTAGATCTTCGTTGAATTCACTACCGTATTCGCAACACCAAGGAGCCATCGACGTGATCAGCACCTCAACCGTCGTCAATTCAGTCGTAGAAAAACTCCGCGCCGCCCTGGCCCGCGGCCAGTGGCGGCGTGGCGAAATGCTCCCCGGCCAGCGCGAACTGGCCGAGCAGATGGGCATCAGCCGCCCCAGCCTGCGTGAAGCGGTGATCGTGCTGGAAACCCTCGGCCTGGTGCGTTCCATGCCCGGCAAGGGCGTGGTGGTATTGGAAACCGATGTCAGCGAACCGCAGGCCAATGACGCCGTGGCCGACGCCAGCCTGGAAGACATCCTGCAACTGCGCTACACCCTCGAGCCGTTTATCGTCGGCCTGGTCGCGCAGTCGATCAGCAGCAAGGAAGTCGGGCAATTGCGCCTGACCCTGATGGACATGCGCGAAGCCCTGGACGCCGGTGACGCCGAAGCGGGCATGAACGCCTACATCGACTTCCACGAGGAACTGTTCGCCCTCACCTCCAACCCGATCTTCCAGAACGTGGTGCAACAAACCAGCAACGCCCTCAAGCAAAGCGCCCAGGTTCTGCGCAATTCACCCGAACACCTGGCGGAACGCCTGCAGGAAAACGACGCCGTGGTGCGCGCCATCCGCAACAAGAACAGCGCCCTGGCCAGTGCCGAAATGCGTCGGCACATCCTCCAGGAAGGCCTGCGCATGGGCATTCGCCTGAACATCCCGGACGACCACCTCGGCAGTTGAATTTTTGGAGACCGGCCATGAACGCCCACGCCCTGCAACGCGACCCCATCCTCCCCGCCCTGCGCCTGGTGGCGGGCAAAAAGCCCACGGTGGATGACATCTACCCGCGGCTGTTCGACGCCATCCTCGAGCAGCGCATTGCCCCGTCCAGCCGCTTTACCGAAGAAGGCCTGGGCGAGACCTTTGGCGTGAGCCGCAGCGTGATTCGCCGGGTCCTGGCCAAGCTCTCCCATCAGCAAGTGATCATCCTGCGCCCCAACCAGCGCGCCCAAGTCGCGGCGCCGGATGCGCAGCAGACCCGGCAAATCCTCGAAGCCCGGCGCCTGACTGAAATCACCGTGGTGCAGCTGGCCTGCACGCTGGCCACGCCCGTGCAGATTCGCCAACTGCGCGAGCTGATTACACGCGAGCGCGAGTGCATCGAGCGCGACCAGCGTGGGCCGGCGATTCGCCTGTCGGGGGAATTCCACCTGCACCTGGCGGCCATCGCCGGCAACGCACCCCTGGCGCAATTCCTCAATAGCCTGGTGCCGTTGACGTCGTTGATCATCGCCCAATACGAGGCACAAGCCTGCACCTATTGCGCCTGGCAGGAGCACGTGGCGATTGTCGATGCGGTCGAGCAAGGCAATCCCATCGCCGCAATCGGGTTGATGACCCAGCACCTGGACCACCTTGAAGCCAAGCTGGTGAGTCGCGACGCGGGCATTTCAAGCAACTGAACGGCGCACCGCGCGCAAGGAACCAATTCCCCCCTCGGGTCCACTGACGTTTTTGGATGACACCGACGCTCACGCCCTGTGAGCGCGCGCCCCCTTCAGAAAGTCTGGTACGAGAATGAATACCGCTATGGTCCGGCCCCTTCAGGCACTTGCAATCGCAGTGTCCGCTAACATTTTTCTTCCCGCCTGCGCTGCGTTTGCACAGCAGGCTCAAGCTGCAGCTGCCGACACTCAAATCATCAGCCCGGCACTGCCCGTGTGGTTGGTCGAGCGGCCGAATGACGACGGCTCCGGGCTGACCGCCAGTGTGTTTGGCGACAGTGCCTACGGCGATTATCACGCCAAGGCGGGCCTGGTTATCGGCTGTCACCCGCAGAATCCGCAAGCGGCTCTGACACTGCTGATTGCGCCCAAGTCGCTGGGCTTCGACAGTGATGAATTCGAAGGCAAGGATGCCACGGCAGAGGGCCCGTTGCGCATCACCGCCGGCAAACGCAGCGGCGTCGATCTGCGGGTCAATGGCATCTGGACGCACGGCGGCGTGTTCCAGATCGGTACGATCTTCGCACTCAACGCGATCACCCCTCTCCCACGCGATGAACTGGCCTACTTGGCCAGCGACGCCGCACGGGGCCGCACGCTGACACTGTCGCTGGCCCCCGCCGAGGAGGGCGGCAAGCGATTGACCGCGACTTTCTCAATACCCAGCAACAACCAAGGTTTGAAGGAAGTCCTCCAGCCCTGCCTGGGCGCCGCCACCAAGCGCTGACCCAAGGCCTTTTCGACGCCCACAAAAAAGCCCCCGTATCTCAGGAGACGGGGGCTTTTGTATTACCGCTCGATCAAGCCGGTTGCAGCACCGACTGACCGCTCAACGCCAAGTCCAGCAGTTCACGGTTGGCAACCGCATACATGGCGTAGTCCGTGCCGACCGCAGCACGGATTTCCACCATCATGGCGCGCCAGCGATCCGCCATGTCCTGGTGCTGCTCAAGCCACAGGGCCACGCGGGCTTCCATGTCGTGTGGCGCGTCGGCCATTTGCAGGACCGAAATGGTGATCGCGCGCTGCTGCCAGTCCACGTCGTCACGGAAGGCTTCGCGAGCCGCGGCCTGCCAGTTGTTGGCCACCGGCAAGTCACTGATCTGCTGCAGGTACCACGGCAGCTCGAGCGCGCTGCCGACCGCGAAGTAGGCCTTGGCCACTTCTGCGGCGTCATGCCCGGTCACGTCGGCGGCTTCGATGATCGGCAGCAAGGTGTACAGGTGGGTGGTGCCTGCAACCATGCGCGCCAGCAACTCCGGCACACCGGCTTCGGTGTAGGCCTGGTAGCGGGTCTGCCAGCCTTCGCGGGTCGGGCCTTCCAGCAGTTCGTCGAGCTTGAGGCCCAACGCTGCCAGGTGCGGACCGAAATGCGCGGTGTCACGGCCAGCATCCTGCTCGTTGCGACGGCTGCGCAGGAACCAGCGCGTAGCACGGCGGCCCAGGCGCATCAGCTCGTCCATCAACGCCAGTTGCACCTCGGCGGAGACCTGGTGGTCCAGGGCTTCGATCTGACGGAACCAGTGCGGGAGGTGGAAGATGTCACGCACGATCACATAAGCGCCGGCCACGTTCGCCGGGCTCATGCCGGTCGACTCTTTGAGTCGTTGAACGAAAGTGATGCCCATGTGGTTGACCAGGTCGTTGGCGATCTGGGTGCTGACGATCTCGCGCTTGAGGCGGTGACGACGCATGGCCTCGCCGAACTTGGCGACCAGGCTCGGTGGGAACGCGGTCTCCATGTCACGGGTCAGGTACTCGTCATCCGGTACCAGCGACTTGAGCAGCGCTTCCTTGAGGTCGATCTTGCTGTACGAGATCAACACCGACAGCTCCGGACGCGTCAGGCCCTTGCCGGCAGAGGCACGCTCGGAAAGCTGCTCCTCGGTCGGCAGGTACTCGATGGCGCGGTCCAGCTTGCCACGGCCTTCCAGGTCACTCATCAGGCGCTTGTACTCGGCGGCACGCTCATAAGCTTTGCGAGCGGCCAGGGACAAAGCCTGGGTTTGCTTGTAGTTGTTGCCCAACACCAGGTTGCCGACTTCGTCGGTCATGCTCGCCAGCAACTGGTTGCGTTGCTTGTCGGTCATGTCGCCGGCCTGCACCACTTCGTTGAGCAGGATCTTGATGTTCACTTCGTGGTCGGAGCAGTCCACGCCACCGGCGTTGTCGATGAAGTCGGTGTTGGAACCGCCGCCATTGAGGCCGAATTCCACACGACCCAGCTGGGTCATGCCGAGGTTACCGCCCTCGCCCACCACCTTGCAGCGCAGCTCGTTGCCGTTCACGCGCAGCGCGTCGTTGGCCTTGTCGCCCACGTCGGCGTGGCTTTCGGTGCTGGCCTTGACGTACGTACCGATACCGCCGTTCCACAACAGGTCCACCGGCGCCTTGAGCAAGGCGTTCAGCAGTTCGGTCGGGGTCAGCTTGTCGGCCTGGATGTCGAAGCGTTCTTTCATCTGTGGCGAGATGGCAATGCTCTTCGCGCTGCGCGAGAAGATACCGCCGCCTTCGGACATGATGCTGGTGTCGTAGTCGGTCCAGGCCGAACGCGGCAAGTCGAACAGGCGCTGGCGCTCAACAAAGCTGGTCGCCGGGTTCGGGTTTGGATCGATGAAGATATGCAAGTGGTTGAAGGCCGCGACCAGTTGCAGCTTGTCGGACATGAGCAAGCCGTTACCGAACACGTCGCCGGCCATGTCGCCGACGCCGACCACGGTGATGCTGTCTTCCTGCACGTTGATGCCGCGCTCACGGAAGTGACGCTGCACACCGACCCACGCGCCCTTGGCGGTGATGCCCATTTTCTTGTGGTCGTAACCGGCGGAACCACCGGAAGCGAACGCGTCGCCGAGCCAGAAGCCGTAGTCGATGGCGATACCGTTGGCGATGTCGGAGAAGGTCGCAGTGCCCTTGTCCGCCGCCACTACCAGGTACGGGTCATCGTCGTCATGGCGCACCACGTTGACCGGTGGCACCAGGGCGCCGTCTTTGAGGTTGTCGGTGATGTCCAACAGGCCGGAAATGAAGATACGGTAGCAGGCGATGCCCTCGGCCGCGATCTCGTCGCGGGTGCCGCCCAATGGCAGCCGACGCGGCAGGAAGCCGCCCTTGGCGCCCACAGGCACGATCACCGAGTTCTTCACTTGCTGGGCTTTTACCAGGCCCAACACTTCGGTACGGAAGTCTTCTTCACGGTCGGACCAGCGCAGGCCGCCACGCGCGACGTTGCCGAAGCGCAGGTGCACGCCTTCGACCCGTGGCGAGTAGACGAAGATTTCAAACTTCGGCACCGGCTTCGGCAATTCTGGAATGGCATGCGGGTTGAACTTGAAGCTGAAGTACGATTTGTTCTGGCCGTTGGCGTCGGTCTGGTAGAAGTTGGTGCGCAGGGTAGCCTTGATCAGGTCCAGGTAGCGACGCAGGATGCGGTCTTCGTTGAGCACCTGAACGTCGTCCAGGGCGGTGAGGATCGCTTGCTCCAGGCGTTGCTGCTTGTCTTCCAGGTCGTCGGCGGTGAGCTTGCGCGCCAGGTAGAAGCGGGTCTTGAACAACCGGGTCAACTCGCGGGCGATGTCGGTGTGGTTGTTCAGGGTGCTGGCGATGTAACCCAGGTCGAAGCCCAGGCGGATCTGCTTCAGGTAACGCGCATAGGCACGCAGCAGCGCCACGTCGCGCCACGGCAGGCCGGCGGTGAGCACCAGGCGGTTGAACGCATCGTTTTCGGCGTCGCCGTGCACGATATGCACAAACGCGTCCTGCAGGGTGTCGTTGAGCTGCTGGATATCCAGGTTCACGCCTTCGGCGGCGATGAACGCAAAGTCATGGATCCAGAACTCACGGCCATTGGCATGGCGCAGGCGGTACGGGAATTCACCCAGCACGCGCAGGCCGAGGTTTTCCAGGATCGGCAGCACGTCGGACAGCGCCAGCGGCGTGTCGGCGTGATACAGCTTGCAATGCAACTCGCGCTGGCCGGACACCTGGCCCAGCGGCTGATAGAAACTCATCACCAGCGGGTTGGCTTCGGTCAGGCTGTTGAGGTGCTGCATGTCGACCACGGCCGAATGCGCAGCAAAACGCTCGCGGTAGCCGGCCGGGAAGCCTTTCGGGAAGTCGGCCAGCACGTTGGTGCCGTGGGCTTCGCCGAAGCTTTCGACCACCAGGCTGGAATAGTCGTCCTGCCAGCTGCGGCAGGCCTGTACCACTTCTTTTTCCAGTTGCAGCGGGTCGATGTCCAGGCGGTTCTTCGGGTCGACCCGCAGAATCAGCTGCACACGCGCCAGTACGGACTCGGAGAAGAAGGTCCAGAACTCGCAGTCCGAGGCTTTCAGGCGATCCATCAGCACTTGCTGGATCTTCTGGCGCACTTCGGTGGAATAGATGTCGCGCGGCACGTAGGCCAGGCAGTAGCAGAAGCGACCGTACGGGTCTTTGCGCAGGAACACGCGGATCTTGTTGCGTTCCTGGATCTGCACAATCGACATCACGGTGGTGAACAGCTCGTCGACCGGGGTCTGGAACAGGTCGTCACGCGGCAGCACTTCAACCACCTGGGCAAGCTCTTTGCCCAAATGCGCCTTGGGCTGGAAGCCCGAGCGGCGTTCGATTTCTGCCACCTTGCGGCGGATGTAAGGGATCACGCGCACACTTTCGCCGTACACCGACGAGGTGTAGAGGCCCATGAAGCGGTGTTCCTTGATGACCTTGCCGTCGGCGCTGATCTCACGGATCGACACGTAGTCCGGGTAGGCCGGGCGGTGCACGCGGCTTGGGTGCGCAGCCTTGGCGAACGACAGCACGGTCGGTTCACGCAGGTAGGCCACGGCGTAGTCTTCGATGCGCAGGTCGTCGGCGGTGAGGCCGGCGCGCAGCAGCTTGGTCAGACCGAGGAAGGAGCTGGCGTCATATTCGATATGGCCGCCGTCGGCCTCGTCACGTACCACGAATTCTTCATAGCCGAGAAAGGTGAAGTGGTTGCCCACCAGCCATTCGAGGAAATTCTTGATCTCGGCTTTTTCTTCGCCGTCGATGCTGAACGGGCTGGCGTCGATACCGGCCAGCAGGTCCTGGACCTTGGCCTTCATCGGTTCGAAATCGGCCACGGCCACGCGCACTTCGCCGAGTACCTGCTCAAGCTCTTTGCTCAGCACGTTGAGTTCGGCGGCGTTGGCGCAGCGGTCGATTTCCAGGTACATCAGCGATTCTTGCTGGATACCTTCGCCCTGGGTGCCTTTGGGCAGGATTTCGAGCAATTCGCCCTTTTTGCCACGGCGCACGCTGAGCACGGTGGTTTGCAGGGTGTGGATGCTGTAGCCGCGGCGGTTCAGCTCGGTGCGGACCGAGTCGACCAGGAAGGGCAGGTCGTGGTGCAGCACTTCGACCGCGGTGTGGGTCGACTGCCAGCCATGACGTTCGTAATCGGGGTTGTAGACCCGCACTTGCGGTTGGGTGTGATCAAAGCGCTCAAGCAGGCGCCAGGCAGACAGGGTGCAACCGGCCAGGTCGGAAAGGCGCCGTTGGGTCAGTTCGTCCAGGGAAATAATGCCGAAGAATTGCTCAGCGAACAGCGCCACTTGTGGCAGTGCCTGTTCACTGATGTGCTGCGCCAGTGCCGCTTGCAGTTGATGCTGGAAGTCGGCCTTGCTGGCTGCGGTGAAGAACGCCATCTGTGGTACTCCGCTTGGGCTTGTTATTGATGGAAGCGTCGCGTGTTATCCCCTTGCGGGGAGACCGTCAGCGCTGTTCGTCGGTACTGATAAATAAGCACCATAAACGAATCAGGGTGACAGGTGGGTGAAGCTGGACAAGACAATGAGGTCACATACAACTTCCATAAGAGGTGCGCCGTGCCGGATGACGGTACGACGGGCAGGTCAGACTCCCGGCACAGGGCACATCCGTTGCGCAGCTTAACGAGTGTAGGAAGTCAGCTGCTTGCAGCGCTGCGACATATTCGGACATCGGTACGCAGGCTTGAGGTTGCGACCAGGGCAACCCGGATTCTCCCGCAGGAAAACCAGCGAATTTCAAGCCCGCGAGTACCGAAAATGACCGGTATTGCCCGTCAGGTCATGCACTGGGTCTGACACAGGATGCAGCACAAAATTCGCCGCAATGGCACAATTGCCGCCTGCGACGCCCTCCCCCAGACAGGATTTCCCATGCTGCAACTGCAAACCGACGCACTGATGGCCACCCCGTGCGACGACGAAGAAGACAACATGGCCATGCTTTGCTGCCACGGCAAAAACGGCGAGATGTTCATGCTCACCCGCTACCCGGACGAAGATGAAGTCGAGCTGACCTGGGATTACGCGCCCTCTACGCTGGATGGGTTGAAGGTCACCCTGGGTGATACGGCGCTGCTGATCGAGCTGGCGGCAGGCGATGCCGACGCGCTGGGCGGCAAGGACCAGCTGCAGATCCACCACACCACTGCCGCGTCGGACCTGGCCGAAGTGGAAGAAACCTTGCAGAACATCCTCAAGGGCACCGGCACCTTCTTCCGAATTTAAGCTGCACCAGCAATCAAATGTGGGAGGGGGCTTGCCCCCGATAGCGCAGTGTCAGTCGATACCTCTGTGACAGACCGGCTGCCATCGGGGGCAAGCCCCTTCCCACATTGACCGTACTCTCATACAAATTTCCTACAAGTTTCCGAAAAATACCCAGCACGCCGTTAGTCGCTGCACCCCGCGATGCATTAAAGTAGGCGCCCCGGCCCGGCGTTCGTTACATGACGTGCGGGCTCATCTTTCCAGGAACCGTCATCGATGGAACATCGTGAAGCGCTGCTTGCGCTGCGAACCTTTCTTTCTACGCAGATTCTCGGCCAGGAAAAACTCATCGATCGCCTGCTGATCGCCCTGCTCGCCGACGGCCATATGCTGGTCGAAGGCGCGCCAGGGCTGGCCAAGACCAAAGCGATCAAAGAGCTGGCCGAAGGCATCGAAGCGCAGTTCCATCGCATTCAGTTCACCCCCGACCTGCTGCCCGCCGACATCACCGGCACCGAGATCTACCGCCCGGAAACCGGCAGCTTCGTGTTCCAGCAAGGGCCGATCTTCCATAACCTGGTGCTGGCCGACGAAATCAACCGTGCGCCGGCCAAGGTGCAGTCGGCGCTGCTGGAGGCCATGGCCGAGCGCCAGGTCAGCGTGGGTCGCAGCACCTACGACCTGTCGCCGCTGTTTCTGGTGATGGCCACGCAGAACCCCATCGAGCAGGAAGGCACCTACCCGCTGCCCGAAGCCCAGCTCGACCGTTTCCTGATGCACGTCAAGATCGGCTTCCCGGACGCCGCCGTCGAGCGGCGCATCCTGCAACAAGCGCGCGGCGAAGCGCTCAATGGCGAAACCAAGCCCGAACGGCGTGTCAGCCAGCAGGCGATCTTCGCCGCACGCAAGGAAATCCTCGGCCTGTACATGGCCGACGCGGTGGAGGAATACCTGGTGCAACTGGTCATGGCCACGCGCACCCCGGCCAAGTTCGACGCGGAAATGGCCGAGTGGATCGCCTACGGTGCCAGCCCGCGCGGCTCCATCGCCCTCGACCGCTGCGCGCGGGCCCACGCCTGGCTGGCCGGGCGCGACTTTGTCAGCCCCGAAGACATCCAGGCCGTGCTGTTTGACGTGCTGCGCCATCGCATCATTCTGTCGTTCGAGGCCGAAGCGGCCGGGATCGACCAGGACCGCGTGGTGCAACGCATTCTCGACGTCGTTGCCGTCGCTTGAAGTCGATGAACGCCAGCGATGGAGTCCGCGTCACACTCAGCGAGCTGATTGAGATGCGCCACCGCGTGCGCGAAGTGCAGCTGTTTTCCACGCCGAGCCAGCGCAGCCCGCTGATGGGCCTGCACCATTCCAAGCTGCGCGGGCGCGGTGTCGACTTCGACCAGGTGCGCGTGTACCAGGCCGGCGACGATGTGCGCACCATCGACTGGCGCGTCACGGCGCGCACCCAGGAGCCACACACCAAACTGTTCCACGAAGAACGCGAGCGGCCGATTTTCATCATGGTCGAGCAAAGCTGCCGGCTGTTTTTCGGCTCCGGGCAGATGTTCAAGTCGGTGCTGGCGGCGCAGGCGGCCAGCCTGATCGGCTGGGCGGCGCTTGGGCACAATGACCGTGTCGGCGGGCTGGTGTTCGGCGATAACGAGCACTACGAAATCAAGCCAAGGCGCAGCAAGCAAAGCCTGCTGCAACTGCTCAACCGCCTGGTGCGCGTCAACCACAGCCTGAACACCGAAACCCGCCCCGAGGCCGATGCCCTGGGCATGGCCTTGCGCCGTGGCCGTGAGGTGCTGCGCCCTGGCAGCCTGGTGATTGTGATCTGCGATGAGCGCGCGCTGACCGAAGGCGCCGAACAACAGCTGAGCCTGCTGTCACGCCATTGCGACCTGCTGCTGTTGCCGATCTCCGACCCGCTGGACCACGCCCTGCCCGCCGCCGGGCTGCTGCGGTTTGCGCAACGCGGCGCGCAACTGGAGCTCGACACGCTGAATTTCGACTTGCGCCAGGCCTACAAGGCCCAGGCTGAAGCGCGTATCGCCCGCTGGGAATTGCTCGCGCAAAAACTGCGCATCCTGCTGATGCCCTTGAGCACCCAAAGCGAAATGGTCGAGCAGCTGCGTGAATACCTTAACCCGCAACGTCCGGTTAAAAAGCAATGAGCAGCCTTGACCAACTGCAACCGCTGATCGCCCCGCCGGCCATCGGCTTCTGGCCCCCCGCGCCGGGTTGGTGGCTGTTGCTGGCGGTGATCCCATTGCTCGGCTGGGGGC
>NZ_JBAWDE010000028.1:0-30743 GCF_049590575.1 Pseudomonas sp. | reverse complement strand
GTCCAGACCGATGCCGCCACGCGGGCTGGCGCCAAGGCTGATGCAGCGCGCCAGGTCGGCGTCGTAGTCGCCGGGGTGGCGGGTGGCGTTGATCAGGTCGATCAGGTAGCGGTCGATGGCCGGCGAGACCTGGATCGCGCTGACTTGCTGGCGGGCGGCGAAAATCACCTCTTGTGCCAGGGTAAAGCCCTGAACCGCCTGGGCGCTGCTCGCGTGTTCCTCTTCGCGCAGCAGGCGCAGCACCTGGCTTTCGTTCTCGGCAGAAGGGTAGTCGAGCAAAACCTTCATCACGAAGCGGTCCATCTGCGCCTCCGGCAAGGGGTAGGTGCCTTCCTGCTCGATGGGGTTTTGCGTGGCCACCACGATAAACAGCGGCGGCAGCGGGTGACTGGCGCCGGCCACGGTGATTTGCCGTTCTTCCATGGCCTCCAGCAGCGCGGCCTGGACCTTGGCCGGCGCGCGGTTGATTTCGTCGGCGAGGATCAGGTTGCCGAACAACGGGCCGGGCTGGAAGCGGATGTGGTTCTGCCCGTCGACCTGGTGCAGCACCTCGGCGCCGGTGATGTCCGAGGGCAGCAGGTCCGGGGTGAACTGGATGCGGCTCATTTTCGCCTCCAGGTGCCGGGCCAGGGCCTTGACCGTGCGGGTCTTGGCCAGCCCCGGCAAGCTTTCGAGCAACACATGACCGTTAGCTAATAGCCCGATCAGGATCTGACGGATCACCGCATCCTGGCCAAGAACACGTTCCGCCATGCTGGCTTGCAAGGCTTGCAAATCGTTGAGTGCTGTCATGCCAATCGTCCCCGAAACTGTGGGTCAACAAGGCGCGGCGACCACGGGTACACCGCGCAGGGCGTTCACCAGACGTACTGCAGGCGCAAGGTCCAGGTGTTGACATCCGGTGAACCGCGACGCTCGGAGACGGTGTCGGAATAAGCCAGCAACCCGCCGAATTGCGGCGACAGCATAAAGCCCAGGCTCGCGCCGAGCAGGCCGTTCTCCTGTTTGTTGTCCTGCCAGTCGCCGTCGATGCGGCTTTCGCCGCCGCGGCTGTAGGTAGCATCCAGTGAGGCCCACAGCGCACGGTTGATGGTGTAGCTGTAATGGCCTTCGATGGCGTACAACGGCTTTTGCTCGAGTTTGCTGTCGCCGTGGTAATCCTTGTTATCGCCAAACAGCGAAACCCAGGTGTTGATCTCCAGCCAGGTCGGGCCGATAGGGGTGCCGAAGCCCAGCTCCGGCTTGAACACCCAACGGTTGGAACCGATGTTGATGATGCGGTCCTTGTCGTAGTCGCCCGTGGGCGCAGTGATCCACAGCGCGCCGGTGAGGAAGGTCTCGGGTTTCCAGCTGGCAAACTCCTCGGCGGTCAGCGCCGGGCCGCCGAAAATGTTGTGGGCAAACACCACCTGCGCATCGCCCATGCCGCCGTTGTGTTTGGTGCCGTCGAAGAAGCGCGCGTTGTCGAACGACGCTGATACATCGGCATATGGCTGGATGAACTGGATGGCGCTGTTACGGCCATCAATCCCGAACGAGCGAGCGTAGCGAAACAGGTACAGGTCGGCGTTCAACGACAGCCCGTTGATCGGCAGCGTGGTGTCGATGGGGGTGTTGGTGTCGACGCGGTTGTAGTAACCGAACACCATGTTCAGGTTGGTGGGGGTGTTCTGCCAGTCCCTGGCGTTGTCGGCGAACCCAAGCCCTGGCAGCACAGCCAGGGCTGTCGCGCAAAACCCTTGCAGTCGAGCACGTGAAATCATGGCGCTACTCCTTGTCGGCCTGATGTCTGGGGGTTACATGCCCGGTCTGCCCCTGTCGCGACCGGGCATGCGGTCTTACTTGAGCGGGGTCAAGGGCGACAGTTTCCATTGACCATTACCCACCTCAGGCTTGGGCAGGTAAATCCGCAGTACCGCGTAAAACGGACCGGGTGGGGCCGGCAGCCAGTTGCTCTGTTCGGCCTTCGGTGGCTCGTGGTGCTGCAGGGCCAGGGTCAGGCCGCCGTCGGCGTCCCGCTTCAGGCCCGGCAACATGCGCGAGTTGATCAGGTAGCGTTTCTTGTGGTTGGGCACCAGCAGCTTGGTCTTGCCGTCGTACATGGTCAGTGACCAGAACGCGTCGGCGGGTGGCAACTGGTCCTTGGCGAAATGCACGGTGTAGCTGTGGCGCGCGCCGTTGGCGGGCTTGCCCTCGCTGTCGACGAAGTAGCCGAGGTAGGCGGCCTCGTCGGTGGAGTTGCCAAAAATCCCCATGTCGGCGCCGGCGTAGCGGTACAGGTAGTTGTTTTGCAAATGGTCGCGGCTGCCGAACAGGTCACCGCTGGCGACCTGGTGCGTGTCGACTTTGTCTTTTTTGAAGGCTGCAAACTCGGCGCGGGCATCGGAAATACCGTCCTCCAGGGCCTTGCGCTGTTCCGCGCTCAGGTCCTTGAGCTTGAACGGCGCACCCGGGGCGATACCGATCTTGGCAAAGCGCGCGAGCAGGTCTTTTTCACTGTCCTGGGGGGCAGTGAAGGCCAGCATGAAGTTCAGGTAGCGAAACAGTTGCGGGCCTTCGGTCATGGCTGCCATGGGCTTGGGCCATTCGATCTTCGGCGCCTTGGCCGGCGCGGCCTGTTTCACGTAACCACTGAGTGGCTGCACCTTGTAGCCATTCTGGATCTGCTTGACCTTGTTCAGGTCTTTCTCGTCAAACAGCTGCGTGCGGTACAGGGCGTAGGCAATATTGCTTTCGCTGTAGACCACGCGGTCAATATCGACCGGCTGCTGACCTTTCCAGTCGGGACCGGCGATCATGTAGTGGCCGCCGTTGTTGCCGGTGCTGCGGGTGCCCAGGTAGGCAAAGTTCTGGGTGTAGAGGTCGATCAGTTGTACCGAGTAGTAACGGTTGTCTTCGATCTTGGGCAGGGTCAGCACCTGTGGCTCACTGCGCAGGTCCAGCCATACGAAGGAGTAGGGCGTGTCCGAGTTCGGGGTCACGAACGCGGTGTCCTTGGGCGTGAACACCTGCGCGGTATTGCCGATGCGGTTGAACGGTGCCTTGAAGTTGGCACCGCCTTTGTCGACGGCCTGGGTGTAGAGCGTCTTGTACATCTCCACCACCGGGTAGCCATACAGGTAGGCTTCCTTGGCAATGGCCCGGGCTTCGCTGGGCGTCGCGGTGAAATCGGCCCAGGCGCCGGTACTCATGAGTATCGAGAGGCTCGCCAACAGCAGGCGCGTCGGTTTTCTGATCATGTTGTTGCGTCTCTTAAGGAACTGGGGTGATGTCGTCGAGTTTCCAGCTTTTATCGAAGTAGGCCTCGGTCGGCGCATACAGTCGGAAATAGCTGAACCAATGTTTGCCGGGGAGAGTTTGCACCCAGTTGCTCTCGAAGTCTTTTGGCGCGTGCGGTCCGAAGTAAAGATCGACCGATCCATCGGGATTTTTCTTCAAGTCCTGGCGTGAAGACAGGTCTGCCTTGCGTTGCGAGTTGTCGATCAGGCAGCGGCTGTCGATGTCATACACGGTCATCGACCAGAACTGCTTGGCCGGTGGGTTGGCGCCCACATGCAATGTGTAGTGCTTGCCGCCGTCGAGCCATTGGCCGTGTTTGTCGGTGTAGGCGCCGAGGTAAGTCTGGCCCAGCCCCGGGGTTTTCGAGACCATGCCTTTGGTGTTGGTCACGGCCTCGTAGAACCACGCACTGCGCTCCCACAACTGGTCGTAATAGCCCACACGCTGAGACGGCTCGGTGATGTTCAGCACGGTGTCCCATTGCCGGTCCTTCCAGTACTGGGCCTGGGGAAAGCGCTTGGCGAACGCATTCGCCTTGGCAATCAGCTCGCCCATTTGTGCCCCTTGCCCAAGGGCCTTGCGCTGCTGTTCGTTGGGGTTGAAGGGTTTGTCTTTCTCGATGCCGAGGCTGGCGAGCATGGCCATATAGAAACGGTCGCGCTCGTTGACCGGCTCCTTCTGGATAATCTCGTGCAGACGCTGCCAATAGGCGATGCCCCGTGGCTGAGTACCGGACCAGGCTTTGCCACCGGGCGACAACAAGCGCGTGGGCGTCGGCTTGGTAGGTTGAGCGTACGGGTACATCTTGAACTGTTCGACCAGAGCCTTGCCTTTTGCCGGGTCCGGGTCGAGCACGCGGAACCCTACGAGTACATTCATGGTTTCCGACTTGGCCAGGTAATACTTGCCGGCGTCAGCCGGTGGCTGCTGGCCAGGTGGAATGACCAGGTAGCGGCCACCCTTGCCTTGATCCGGACCGGTCTGGCCCATGTCGATAATGGCGCGTTGCCAGAAGTCGCCGATCCCGCCGGCGGTGGGACCCGGTGGCAGCTCGATCACCAGTGGGCCGGTCTCGTTCAGGTCGACAAAGCCAATGATATAAGGCGTGGTGGCGTTGGCGGTGATCACCCCGAGCTTGTCCTCGTAGGTGCTCAGCACCATCAGGTCGCCACTGCGAGCGCCGAGTTTGCTGCTGAACTCTTCCTGCCATTGCGCGTAGGACACCAGCGGCAACGCCCACAGAAAACTCTGGGTGGCTTGCTGGAAATCCAGCTCGCCATACAGCTTGGCGATTTCACTGCGGGCGGGCAACTCGCCCTCCATGCTGATCGGGCCAATGCGCGTATCCAGCGTCTGGGCTTGCACGCCCACACTGCAACCGGCCGAAAGGGCTATCAGGCTGAAACCTGTGTTACGAATCAGAGCGTGCATAGCCTGTCCTTACTTTCCAAAGGTGACGTTGATCCCGGCGAACAGAGTGAATTGCGGCAGCCCATCGCCTTTGCGCGCCACGGTCCATTGCGGTTCGACGAAGGCGTTGACGATGTTGCTCCCGGATTTCCACGCCTTGCCCGCACCGAAGCCGATGGGGATGTAGTGGGTGTCGCTTTTCAGGTCGAAGGTCCAGGTGCCGGTGGAACGCAGGTACCAGCCCTTGGGCAGGTTATGAATGATGAATGGCTGGAACGTGGCGCTTTCGACATGCGCCCGGTCGCGGTCGCCAGCGAATGAACTCTGATATTGCACCAGCGCGCCGAGCAGGCCGCGTGGCGAGGCGTCGATGGCCACGGCGGCCAGGCCCGCTTGCCACTTGCCGGTGCCGAGCTCATCGTGCTCGGCGGTGGGTGCGGTGATCTGCGGACCGATGCCCAACTGCACGCCATCGGTCTTGAGCAGGAAAATATCGAACAGGTTCAGGTCGCCGATCCCGGTGCTGTAGCCGTTGTGTGGGTCGGGGCGGGTGCTGAGGGGCAGGGTGGCGCGCAACAATTGCGGTACGCCGATAAAGTCCGACGGCGCAATGGGCAGGGTTCCGCGCAGCAGCAGGTCATTGGTATGCGCGTGGGTGTCGTAGAGCTTTGGCGTGTAGTAGTCCTGCACGTTGGCGCCCGGCGCCAGGTTGAGCGGGTTGTTGCTCTTGTTGGCGGTATCGGCGTTATCTGCATAGGCAGAAACCGTTGGCATTACCCATGCAGCCAGCATCAATGCCTGAACAAGCGGTGACTTGAGCATGACGACTCCCCCATTCCATGGCGACGGGCCCGATAACATCTCTGCGTTGGGGCTGCCCTGGGTCAAAAAGCTGTAGGACACGCCGATTGAAACTAGCAGCTAAATTCAGACGCGCTAGCCATCCGAAAGAATTAGTTGTTCAGGCGGGGGGATTTCACAGATTATCGCGATAAGCAGGAGCGGCGCGCATACCGCTCCTGTGGTGCGGTATCAGGCGGGCAGCATCGATTTGACTTTGTCGCGCAGTTGATCGATAGAGAACGGCTTGGCGATCACTTGCATGCCGGGTGGCACGTCGATGTTTTCGGCATAGCCGCTGGCGAACAGAATGGGCAGAGCGGGGCGCAGTTCACGGACCTTGGTCGCCAACTGCTTGCCGTCCATGTCCGGCAAGCCAACATCGGTCATCATCAGGTCAATCACCTGGCTGGTGTTTTCGACCACCTTCAGGGCTTCTTCAGCGTCCGCCGCTTCAACCACCGTGAACTCCAATTCTTCAAGCACATCGACGATCAGCATGCGCACGATGGCATCGTCTTCGACTACAAGGATGGTGGAGGGGGTAGCAGACATAATGAAAATTCCCGAGAAAATGAAAGGCAGGTCTTTTGCGGTTGAAAAACTCATTCTCTAATGAGTCTCTTCAATCTCGGCAAGTTCCGTGGCTGGGCATTGTGCCGTGATTAGAGATAAATGTCGCGCGGCGTGCGGGGAGGGAGCTGGTGAGGAGCACTGCGCCAAGGGAGCCTGAGGTAGCCTCGACGCAGTGATTCAAGCGAGGGTCAAAGCGGCTTGTTGAACAGCGAGAACGGGTTGTTATAGGGCACCGTTATCAAAAAATCACCATCATTGAACGTGCTGACGTCGAACTCAGGTTTGCCGTTTTTGATATCAAGCGGGTCTAGCGTACCGGCGGATTTCCCACTGTTCAGGGTCTTGTCCAAACCTCGTTGCATGGAAGCCTTGTCCGGGAACGTCGCATAACCAAAGTTCGGGTCGTAGAAGTACCATTTTTTGTTCAAGTTCGCGTCGACAATCACCCCTGCAAGAAGCCCATGATTTTGGGTAGCGATCCTGAGCGATGTCGAAGTAGTGGCATTGCTCAGCTGGGTGATGATGTCGGTGAAAGGTAACCGAGTGACTTGTTGCTGGCCGTGAAAACTGAGCCTCATCACCTTATGCATCTCGCTCAATTCTTTACGAAACGCCGCGATGGCAGGTGTGACTATCGGTGAACTTGCTTTGTAGAAGTTATCCATTAGCATATTCTGCAGACCGTGTTTAGTAGCCAGCGCCATGGTATTTACCAGCGCGGCGCACTCGCCTGTAGACGCCAGGTCGCTTTGGGCCAGGTATAAATTTTGCGGCATGGTCCTCGAGGTTCCACCCGCCTCCGCTATTTCCTTACCAAAAATCATGGCCCCTTCTATAGCGGACTTGGATTTCTGGGTTTCTATCAATTTTGCCAGCTGGCCTATTTGCTCGGCAGTTCGCTTGGAATCGACTGCCAACTCCTTCAAGTCCTTTATCTTCATCGATGGGAAGTAGCCTGGTATCGCCTGGAGGGGCGGAGAGTTCGCGTCTGTTATCGCGGCATAGCCTTTGGCATAGTCAGCGCTGTTATTTTTCTTCGCAGTATCCAGAACACCTCTGAATACCTCGGGAAGGTTAGGGGTTTCTGCGGTTGGCGCCAGATACGATCCGAGCCAATTGCGCAAATTACCATTGATGGCGCCATTACCGGCAACCGTATTAGGTGTAAAACCTGGTAGCGGGGCGCCATAAGGGCATTGCGTGGTTGGGTCCAAGGCGTACCATTTTTTGTCCTTTAGAACCGCACCCATTTCGACGGTCTGGTCTGTCAGCTTGTAAGTACCTATCGCGGCAATGCCGTTACTTTTACTGGCGAGCTTGAGCAAGTCGTAACTATTGGTAGCCCCTCTGAGTCTGTTGACCACCTGGGCGCTTTTAGAGAGTAGGAAGTTGCCGCCTTTGACAACCAGTTTGCCAGCACCCGCCGCCAACCCACCCACGCCGCTCACGGGATTGATCGCCTCAAAGGCGGTGACGCCCACGAATCGTAAGGCCTTGGCGGTACCATTAAGCGTTGTAACGCCCTTCAAGGCCTTACCCGCCTGCGCAGCCTTGCCAGCGCCCATGGTTATTAAACCGACCGCATCAACCGCCAGATCAAATAGGCCGCCTGCATAATTGCCTTCTTGAAAGTTTACAATGGCGGACCTGAAGGGGATTAAATTAAGAAAGAATTCTTTTACAGCATTGGTATAGGCCCTATGTTCGTCATAGCTTGTAGAGCCTTTGGCGGCTTCGCGCACATCCGCATTGCCCAGGTTCAGCGCTTTGGCGAATACGCTGCCAATATATTCAATGCGCGTAGAACTGTAACTCTTAGGGATTGAATCTGATTGAGGCTTTTCTGCCGATTGATCGGGTAGCTGGTAGGCCGAAGGGTCGACTTTCTCCGTCGCGTATTTATTGCCGCCCTTGTAAGTGTTCAGATTTTGTGATGTGTAGGGCTCTGTCAGGCGCCTTACAAGGCCATTACGCTTTGTGATGGTACCTGTTTTGGTATTGATTTCGTATATATTGACTTCGTTTTTACGGGTGGTTTTAGCGATTAATATATGCGCTCGGCCAATCAGCTTGTCCTTGGATCCGATATGTATCTCATAGGCATTAGTATGAAAAAACTCAAGCTTGCCTTCTTCCAGGTTTCGCCGGTCGTCCAATGGTAGTTTGGCGATAAGATGCTGGACATAGTTCTTGTGCCCTTTTTCTTGTTTGTCTATTGCGCTGTTGAATTCGCGCTGGAACTCGTCAGGGACGTGACTTAGACTACTTTCATAACTACGGTTAAAAACACCGGGATCGAAAGTTGAGTCATTGCTTGTCCAATGGTCATTATGGGCAAGCTGTTTCCCTTCCATCACGATGTCCAGCATCGAACGCCATGGCCCTCCCTGCAGCGTCGTAATATCCATGTTGCTCTTCAGTAGCTTTTTTTCGTACAGGCTTTCATCGGTGAGGGGCACGGCTTTTCTAAGCTTGGCCAGTGCCATCTCTTTTCTTAACGGTATTTGGGTCTGGAGCGATTCACTGGTTGCCTTCAACTCGCTTAATTGGGCGTTGAAGGCAACTACAACTTTATTGATATCCTGTGCGCTCGGGGGCGTAGCGGACGCTGGCAGCAGACCGTTGACTACCCCCCAATCCCGCACAGCTTCGTACATTGCGGTTTGAGTAACCGTCTTATCAACAGCCAGGCTTTCGGAATGCTTCAACACCTCTGCGTAGGTCATGCCCGGCACTCGTCCCGGCGTAGCAGCTTCGATCTTCGCCGCTGCAACAGTGAGCACCGTCCAAAGCACACTGCCATACGGTACGGACGCTGGAATATCCTTAATCAGATACTGCGGCGCGCGCTTGGCCAACAGCATGTGCGTCGCGAGCCCGGCAGTATCTGGGGTGGCCTTCCCGTCGGCGATTAGTTTGCTACGCAATTCGTCGACAGACACCGAGGCTGGTTTGCCCCAGAGCGACGGCTTTGCCAAATCGACACCGGCGACCGTATTTCGCTCCTGATCGGCGATAGAGGTCGGATCGAGGCCAATATGAATCGCGGCCAATAAATAGTCATAAACGCTGGTCACGGAATCGACGCCGCCTAAAAACGTCTGCAGTGCTCGCCCCAATTCCATGGCCTTCGGGCTTGTGAGTAATTTCTCCAAGGCCTTGGGTGGGTCTCGCAAATCGCTTGACGTTACTGAACTGCCGCTCAGCAGATAACCCAACGTGCGCTTGCCATCGCGTGGCAACGGCAAGCCTGGCACGCCTGTCGTATCGGAGAAGAGAAAGCTGGCGAGCCGGATCTCATCCCTTTGCGACATCGGTATTGGCCAGGACAGTGCTCCACCCCAATCGCCCAAGAGCATCATGGCGGCTTGTTGTTCCACTGCCCGTATCTGCGCGCGCACTTCATCACCATTGGTTGGCAGCGTGTAGCCCAACTTGGTGAGCACCTGAGCCAAGGGTAACCGTGCCGGTGGCCCAGAAGCGTCTAGCTGAACCGAGACGTTTATTCGATCTAACTTATCGCTGATCACCCTCGTGTTGGCGGTGAGGGTATGCGCAGGGAAAGAAGCCTTGAGCCGTTTGGCTATTCGACGCAAGTTTTCCGGCGTCTTCAGTTTGTCCCAGGCAATACCGGCGTCGCTGCTGACAGGGCCGGAAGGTCCGCTTTGTGTAGTCGACTGAGTTGACCTGCCTGACTCGTTTTGAGGCGGGGGGGCAATCTGTAAAACCATGGCGTTGGGGGTGTACGCGTGTTGCTGGGAGAGAGTGGAGACGCTCATTCGGATTACTCTTTAATAGTTAAAAGTGAATGCGCCCAAAAGATCGTCCATGGTTCTGAGGTGCCTGATTGAGTGTGGGAAGAGCGAAGTGTCGTTCCAGGCCCTGGCCACAGATCTGTCATAAACTGTGTAAGTAAGCTGACGAAAAACACCCGAACTTGTTCGAAACTAATGCCCCAAACGTAGGTTTCTTCGCCAAATGAAAGGAGAAACGCAGCCCTTGCCCCTTGAGTTCGGGCAAACTTCTCGTTTTTCTCCCTTGGCCAAGGCACGCCCATGACTCCCGATTCGTCTGTCGATGATAAAAGCTTCCGAACACTGCTCAGCCGCAACGTGGCGTTGGGCCTGGATGTGGGCGTGCTCAGCGCGGTGTTTTTTGTCTGTCTGATCGCCTATTTGCTCTCGGTTCTTCAATGGGTGGAGCACACCGAGCGGGTGACAGTGCGCGTCTGCGCGCGCACCGTATTGCGCGTATTCAATTGACTCGACACGCACTTGGGGATTATTGATTACGTCAAATCGTCGTACTCTGATAAATCAATTGTCGACTTGGAATCTCCGTCAACCACTGGAGGATTATAGGCCTCCCTCGTATAGGGTGTACGAAGCGGTTTAGCTGCCAGCTGTTTGCCATCAGCATCGAAGCTAACAGGGTTGTAGTCGGGTGATGCGTGTATAAACCGCGATTCTCGGTGGGCTGATAGGTTAACTGGTATTTGGTGATGGATTTCTTGGTCCCGACTATATGGTCCTCGATAAACTCGCGCTGCTTGGCGCCGCCATTCTTGAACATTCGTGCCGCGACATCTTCCACTTCTTGGCTGGTGTACATGACCCCCTTGTACCCCTCGACGGGTTTGCGGGTGAGCTTGGCAAATTGCGCCGCAAATGACTGTCCCGCGCCGGTTCCTGAATTGCACATGGTTAAACGGATCTCCGTGTACTTGCTCAAGTCAACGTTCGATGCCTTCAATTGGTCGAGCAACTGGTAGGGCGAGATGTGTTCGCCATTCACCAGCATCAATGCTGACTTTTCCCCATCAGCCATAACGCCGTGAGCGTCCAGTGTTAGGCGAAGTCCACGCTTTGTCATATCCTCGGACATGCCCAGGCCATGGTTCAATACTCTGAATTTTTGCATCTCGCCGCCCATGGCTACGCTATTCGCGGTAAACAGGGCAAGCGGTTTGCCATAGGGGCGATCGGTGATCGGGTTGTAGGCATACCATTTGCCGTTGCTCAGCACTGCCCCTCCTTCAAAGGTCTGCTCTGCCAATTTGAAAGTGCCAATGGCTACGACACCATTATTTTTACTGGCCGCCTTGAGCAGGTCATAGCTTCCCGTGGCGCCCTTGAGCAGGTTGGCCACGTTATACAGCTTACTGCCGGCTTTACGGAGCAGGTTGGCCCCGCCGTAGACCAAACTACCCACACCATCCAGAGGGTTAAGCGCGCCGATAGTGGCGGCGCCGATAACTTTGACGGTTTTTAACGCTTTGCTACCGGCAGAGAGGGCGGCCGCGCTAACTTTGACCAGCTTTCCTGCGGTTGCCACGCCAGCGGTGAGAAAGCCGAATATGTCCATCACGAGGTCGACCGTGCCCGCGCCGTAGTTTCCTTTTATATAGTTGACGATCGCTGATCTGAACGGGATCAAGTTTAACAAGAAGTCCTCCAAGGGCTTGGGGCCACCTTTTAACTTGTCCAAGGTGGTCTGCCCACGGGCTTCTTGTTTTACTGCGGGATTGTCGAGGTCAATGTGTTTGACATATTCGCCGGCGATCTCGCGGGTCCGCTCGCTGTTGAACGTGTTGGGCAGTGAGTTATTCGCCGGGCGTTCACGACCAAGGCCACTGGGGGCATCCTCTGTCTTGAACTCTCTCGTGGTAGAAACCACATTGGCGTCTCGTTCGTCACGGTGTCTTGCCAAACGCGCAGGTACACCTGTTTCTATCGCGGCTTTACTGATATCAATTAGGTAAACCTTGGTATTACCCTCAAGTTCGGTTTTAACCATCAGACCTGGTTTATTTCCATTGCTCGATGTATTAAGGAAGCCATCGTCTAACGTGTAAGAACCTTCACGAAACAGCGTGATTTTCCCAAATTCGAATTGCCTTCGATCTTCTGCGGGAAGCTGTGAGATCAGGTGCCTGACCGTGGTGTTCACTGCGGACTTTTTCTTCTTGATCGCCATGCTGAACTGTTGGTTGAAGGCCTCTGGCGCGTCAAAGTGCAGGTTTTTGTTCAACGCTTCAACGGGGATGCGGGGGTTGCTCGACACCAGAGGTCGCAGGTTGGGCAAGCCCATCATCGCGATATCCAACATCGAATGCTCGCCAACCAGGCCGGTTTGCGACGCACTACCACGGTATTGGTCCGTACCCAGTACTTGCGCTTCGTAAAGATCCTCCGGCCCGTCAAATCGCTGATTCAGCTCGCTGATTGCGATTTGTTTGAGCGAGGGTAATTCTCTATCCAGTTCTGTTGAGGCGTCGAGACGTTCATTAAGTTGCTGGTTGAATTGGGTTCTAACGCTATTGATCTGCTCGGGGGTGTATGTGTCGGTGGCGTCTTTTGTGATAACGCCATTGGCGATACCCCAATCGATTATCGCTTTCGCCTCAGCTTGCTGGATGGCGAGCGATCGTCCCCCAGTGGGTTCGGGATAGCTCATGACGTCGACAAACGACATATTGGCTACCGTTCCTGGCCGCTCGGCTTCAATCCTGGCCGCCGCGATCGATAAGAAAGCCCAGGCATGGCTACCGACTGTTATGTTGTCGGGAATGTCTTTGATCAGAAGATGCGGCGCCTGCTTGGCCAACAATAGATAGGCGCCCAGTTTGGCGGTGTCTGCCGTTACTCGACCCTTGGCGATAAGGTTGCGGGTCAGGTTTGCAATCACGGTTGACGCGGTTTTGCCCCAAAATGAGGGCTGCATCAGGTCGACCTCATCGACTTTGTTGCGTTCTTGCAAGGCCACAGAGCTCGGATCGAGCCCGATATGAATCGCGGACAATAAATAGTCGTAGATGCTGGTCTCGGAGGGCGCGCCGTTTAAATACGTTTGCAGGGCTTGCCCCAGTGCCAAGGCCTTGGGGCTGGTGAGTAATTTTTCCAGGGCTTTTGGAGGGTCTTGCAAATCAATTGGCGTTACTGAACTGCCGCTCAATAGATAACCCAACGTGCGTTTGCCATCACGCGGCAACGGCAAGCCTGGCACACCGGTTGTTTCGGAGAAGAGAAAGTTGGCGAGCCGGCCCTCGTCCGTTTTCGACATTGGTATCGGCCAGGACCTTGCCCCACCGAAATCGCCCAGCGGCTGCACGGCGGCTTTTTGATCCAGTTCTTTAGCTAAATCGATGCATGCCTGGACAGTGCGCGGCACGGCAAAGCCAAGTTTACCGATGAGGTTACTCAGCCGTTCAGGATTTGTTTCGGCTGAGTAGTAGGACGACGCTGAGCTGATTGCCACCGTGCTCGTGGCCATCGCTCGTATAAACACCGCCGATTGGCTGCGGCCAGTTGTAGCAGTCATAGCGTGCAGCTTGTCGGCCACCTCGCGCACAACTTCCCTGTCGGCATTCAGTCGCGCCAAGGTGTTGACGGGCGGCGGCTGAACAGCGGCAGGGGAGCTCGGGGGGCGTGATGCTGCTGGCGTGCTTGGCTCATTTTGCGCAGGAGGATCAATCTGCAGGACCAGCGCATTGGGGTTGTACGCGTGCTGCTGGGAAAGTGTCATGCTCATTCGGCTTACTCTTGATTAGTCAGAAGTGAATGCGCCCAAAAGATCTTCCCTGGTTCTGAGGTGCCTGATTGAGTGTGGGAAGAGCGAAGTGTCGTTCCAGGCCCTGGCCACAGATCTGTCATAAACTGTGTAAGTAAGCTGACGAAAAACCCCCGAATTTGTTCGAAACTAACGCCCCAAACGTAGGTTTCTTCGCCAAATCAAAGGAGAAACGTAGCCCTTGCCCCTTGAGTTCGGGCAAACTCCTCGTTCTTCTCCCTTGGCCAAGGCACGCCCATGACTCCCGCTTCGTCTGTCGATGAAAAAAGCTTCCGAACACTGCTCAGCCGCAACGTGGCGTTGCCCCTGGGTGTGGGCGTGCTCAGCGCGGTGTTTTTTGTCTGTCTGATCACCTATTTGCTCTCGGTCATCCAATGGGTGGAGCACACCGACCGGGTCATCAATAACCTCAACGAGTCCTCCAAACTGACCGTCGACCTGGAAACCGGCATGCGCGGCTTCCTGATTACCGGCGACGAGCATTTCCTCGACCCCTACGAGGTCGCCAAGCCGCGGATCATTGCCGACTTGCGCAATTTGCAGGAGCTGGTGGCCGACAACCCGCAACAGGTGGACCGCCTCAAGCGCCTGGAAGCCCTGCAAGCCGAGTGGAATAAATACGCCCAGTCGATGATTGATATGCAGCGCGAAAGCGGTGACTACCGCAGCGCAGTCAAGGCCGGCCGTGGCAAGCGCCTGACGGATGAGATTCGCAAGGAATACGACGACGCGGTGGCGATGGAGCAGCAGTTCCGCATCACGCGCAATGAAGAGGTCACCCGTACCACGGTCGTCAGCGTCACGTTGTACCTGGCGTTTGTGCTCGGTTTGAGTGGATTTCTGGCGTATATCGGTAGAAAGAATTTGGTGGCGCTGTCAGACAGTTACAGCGCAAACCTCGAGTCGCAACAGAAGATCGCGCGGCGCCTGGAACAGCAGGCGTGGCTGCGTAATGGCCAGACCGAACTCGCCGAGCAGGTGCTCGGCCAACTCACCCTGAACATGCTGGGGCGCAATATCCTGCAGTTCTTTGCCCAGTACATGGGCTCGGCGGTGGCGGCGGTGTACGTGCGTGAAGAGCACGGTGGCCTCAAGCGCGTCGCTACCTATGGTTTTTCCCGCGAGCAGGAACAACTCGAACAAGCCATTTATAGCGACGAAGGCATCGTCGGCCAGGCTGCCCAGTTGGATCGCCTGATTCGCCTGGACGATGTGCCGGTGGATTACTTCAAGGTCAGCTCAGGCCTTGGCGACGGTGCGACGCGCAGCGTGTTGGTGGTGCCGACCAGCGATGACGGCCGCGTCAATGGCGTGATCGAACTGGGCTTCCTGCGCCCGCTGGTAGAGCGCGACGTAGAGTTGCTGGAGCTGATTGCCGGCAATATCGGCACCTCGATTGAAGCCGCGCGCTATCGTCAGCGGTTGCAGGAAGTGCTGGCCGAAACCCAGCAGCTTAACGAAGAGCTGCAAGTGCAACAGGAAGAACTCAAGACCGCCAACGAAGAGCTGGAAGAGCAGTCGCGCATCCTCAAGGAGTCCCAGGCGCACCTGGAAACCCAGCAGGCTGAACTGGAGCAGACCAACGAGCAATTGGCTGAACAGACCCAGACCCTGGCCGAGCAGCGCGACGCGATGGACCGCAAGAACGTTGAACTCAACCAGGCCCAGCTCGAGCTGGAAGACCGTGCCGAAGAGTTGCAGCGCTCCAGCAAGTACAAGTCCGAATTCCTCGCCAACATGTCCCACGAGCTGCGCACACCGTTGAACAGTTCGCTGATCCTGGCCAAGTTGCTGGCGGAAAACCCCCAGGAAAACCTCAGCGCCGAACAGGTCAAGTTTGCCGAGTCGATTTATTCGGCCGGCAATGACCTGCTCAACCTGATCAACGACATCCTGGATATTTCCAAGGTTGAGGCCGGCAAGCTCGAAGTGCGCCCGGAGAATTCCAGCGTGGCGCGCCTGGTCGACGGCTTGCGCGGCATGTTCGAACCGCTGGCGGCCGACCGTAAGCTGGGCTTCCAGGTCGAGGTGCAGGAAGGCGCGCCGGGCATGCTGTTTACCGACCGCCAACGCCTGGAGCAAATCCTCAAGAACCTGTTGTCCAACGCCGTCAAGTTCACTGAACAGGGCGAGGTGAGCCTGTCGGTGTCCCGCGCGCCGGGCGAGGGAATCGCCTTTACCGTGCGCGATTCGGGGATTGGCATCGCGCCGGACCAGCAGGAAAGCATCTTCGAAGCCTTCCGCCAGGCCGACGGCACCACCAACCGCCGTTACGGCGGCACCGGCTTGGGCCTGTCGATCTCCCGCGACCTGGCCGCGTTGCTCGGCGGCTATATCAGCGTGACCAGCGAACCGGGCAAAGGCAGTGTGTTTACCCTGGTATTGCCTGAACACTACGTTGAACGCCTGGAGGACGCGCCGCCCATCGAGCAGCCGCGCCAGGTCGTGGCGGCCCCGGCGCTCAAGCCTATCGCGATTTCGCCGTTGCCGGTGGCCGATGCCAAACAGATCCCGCGCTTTGCCGATGACCGCGACAAAGCCCCGTTCACCACGCGGTGCATCCTGGTGGTGGAGGACGAGCCGAACTTCGCGCGCATCCTCTTCGACCTGGCCCATGAGCTGGGCTACAACTGCCTGGTAGCGCATGGCGCGGACGAGGGCTATAGCCTGGCCGAAGAGTACATCCCCGACGCGATCCTGCTGGACATGCGCCTGCCGGACCATTCCGGGCTGACCGTGCTGCAACGCCTCAAGGAACATGCAAATACCCGCCACATCCCGGTGCACGTGATCTCCGTGGAAGACCGCGTCGAAGCTGCCATGCACATGGGCGCCATCGGCTATGCGGTGAAGCCCACCACCCGCGAAGAGCTCAAGGATGTGTTTGCGCGCCTGGAAGCCAAGCTGACCCAGAAGGTCAAGCGCGTACTGCTGGTGGAAGACGATGACCTGCAACGCGACAGCATTGCTCGCTTGATCGGCGACGATGATATCGAGATCACCGATGTCGGTTATGCCCAGGCGGCCCTGGACCTGCTGCGCACCAATATCTACGACTGCATGATCATCGACCTCAAGCTGCCGGACATGCTCGGCAACGAGCTGCTCAAGCGCATGGCCACCGAAGATATCTGCTCGTTCCCACCGGTGATCGTCTACACCGGGCGCAACCTGACCCGCGACGAAGAAGCCGAACTGCGCAAGTATTCGCGCTCGATCATTATCAAGGGCGCACGCTCGCCGGAGCGCCTGCTCGACGAGGTCACACTCTTTCTGCACAAAGTCGAATCGCAGTTGTCCCATGACCGCCAGAAGATGCTCAAGACTGCGCGCAGCCGCGACAAGGTCTTTGAGGGGCGCAAGATCCTGTTGGTGGACGACGATGTGCGCAACATCTTTGCCCTGACCAGCGCCCTGGAGCACAAAGGCGCGGTGGTGGTGATCGGGCGAAACGGCCGCGAAGCCATCGACAAACTCAATGAAGTCGAAGATATCGATCTGGTGCTGATGGACGTGATGATGCCGGAGATGGACGGCTACGAAGCCACCGCGTTGATCCGCCAGGACCCGCGCTGGAAAAAGCTGCCGATCATCGCGGTCACGGCCAAGGCCATGAAGGACGATCAGGAGCGCTGCCTGGCGGCGGGCTCCAACGATTACCTGGCCAAGCCGATTGACCTGGACCGGTTGTTCTCGTTGATTCGCGTATGGCTACCGAAGATGGAACGCATTTAAGTGGAGCGAAGTTTTTTGGAGAAAAGCAGCGATATTGAGCTGCGCCTGTTGATCGAGGCGATTTACCTCAAGTACAGCTATGACTTTCGCGACTACTCCGGTGCGTCGGTCAAACGTCGCGTGGCCCATGCCCTACGCCAGTTTGACTGCGCGACGATTTCCGCGCTGCAGGAGCGGGTGCTGCATGACCCGGCAGCGTTCATGCAACTGCTGCAGTTCTTGACGATCCCGGTGAGCGAGATGTTCCGCGACCCGTCGCACTTCCTGGCGATCCGCCAGGAAGTCGTGCCGCTGCTCAAGACCTACCCGTCGATCAAGATCTGGATCGCCGGTTGCAGCACGGGTGAGGAGGTGTACTCCATGGCCATCCTGCTGCGCGAAGAAGGCCTGCTCGAACGCACGATCATCTACGCCACGGACATCAATCCGGCGTCGCTGGATAAAGCCAAACAGGGTATCTTCTCCCTGGAGAATGTAAGGGCATACACGGCTAACTATCAGCAGGCCGGCGGGCAGCGCTCGTTTGCCGACTATTACACCGCCGCTTACGATTATGCGATTTTCGACAAGACCCTGCGTGAAAACGTGACCTTTGCCGACCACAGCTTGGCGACGGATAGTGTATTCTCAGAGACACAATTAATTTCATGTCGTAACGTACTGATTTACTTCAATAAAAAATTGCAGGATCGCGCGTTTGGATTGTTTCATGAGTCGCTGTGTCATCGCGGCTTCCTGGTGCTGGGCAGCAAGGAAACCCTGGATTTTTCCGCCTACAGCACCCAATTCGAACCCTTGGTCAAGCAGGAACGGATCTACCGAAAATCATGAACGAGGCGCAAACGGGCCCGATTCACGGGATTGAAGCCATCGTCGTCGGCGCCTCCGCCGGCGGCGTAGAGGCGTTGCTGACCATCTTCGGCGAGTTGCCTGAGCGTTTCGGCCTGCCGATCGTTGCCGTGCTGCACCTGCCGGATGAGCGCCGCAGCCAGCTGGCCGAAGTGTTCTCGCGGCGCCTGCGGATCCCGGTGCGCGAGGGGCAGGACAAGGAAGTGCTCAAGGCCGGTACGCTGTACGTCGCCGGGCCTGGTTACCACCTCTCGGTGGAGCTCGATCGCAGTTTGTCCCTGAGCCAGGAAGACCGCGTGCACCATTCGCGGCCGGCCATCGATTACCTGTTCGCGTCCGCCGCCGACACTTACGGCAAGGGCCTGCTCGCGATTCTGCTGACCGGCGCCAACCAGGACGGCGCCCACGGGCTGGCGCACGTCAAGCAAGCGGGTGGTACCACGGTTGTCCAGGACCCCAAGGAAGCACGCATCGCCGTGATGCCGCTGGCGGCCCTGGCTCTGCATACACCTGACCATATTCTGACCTTGAGCCGCATTGCTACATTGCTGGCTTCCCTGGAACCTTCCCCATGTTAAGTACTGTCCAGGCCAAACTGCTGATCGTCGACGATCTGCCGGAAAACCTGCTGGCCCTTGAAGCGCTGATCAAGCGCGAGGATCGCCAGGTCTATAAGGCATTGAGCGCCGACGAAGCCTTGTCCCTGTTGCTGGAGCACGAGTTCGCCATGGCGATTCTCGACGTGCAGATGCCCGGCATGAACGGGTTCGAGCTGGCCGAACTGATGCGCGGCACCGAAAAGACCAAGAACATCCCCATCGTGTTTGTGAGTGCCGCCGGCCGCGAACTCAATTACGCGTTCAAGGGCTATGAAAGCGGCGCCGTGGACTTCCTGCACAAGCCGCTGGATATCCATGCGGTCAAGAGCAAGGTCAATGTGTTCGTCGACCTGTACCGCCAGAGCAAGGCGGTGAAGCAGCAGCTCGAAGCCCTGGAACGCGCCCGGCGTGAACAGGAACTGCTGCTGACGCGCCTGCAGGCCACCCAGGCCGAGCTGGAGCAGGCAGTGCGCATGCGTGATGACTTCATGTCGATCGTCGCCCATGAAGTGCGTACGCCGCTCAACGGCCTGATCCTCGAGACCCAACTGCGCAAGATGCACCTGGCCCGCGACAACGCCGCCGCGTTTACACTGGACAAGATGCACGCCATGGTCGACCGCGACGAGCGCCAGATCCAGAGCCTGATCCGTCTGATCGAAGACATGCTCGACGTGTCGCGCATCCGCACCGGCAAACTGTCGATTCGCCCAGGGCGTTTCGACCTGGCGCAACTGGTGCGCAACCTGGTGGACAACTTCGCGCCGCAAGTGGCGGCGGCGGAATCGTCCATGCAGCTGGAAGTCGAAGGGCCGGTGGAAGGCAACTGGGATGAGTTCCGCATCGAGCAGGTGGTCACCAATCTGTTGACCAACGCGTTGCGCTACGGGGCCAAAAGCCCGGTGGAAGTGCGGGTCTATTGCGAACACGGTGAAGCGCGCGTGGAAGTGCGCGACCACGGTATCGGGATCAGTGCAGAAAACCAGAAGCGTATTTTTCAGCAGTTCGAGCGTGTCTCTGCCAGCCAGGTGTCAGCGGGTCTTGGCCTTGGGCTGTTCATCTCAGAGCAGATCGTTGCGGCCCATGGCGGCACCATCGAGGTCGAGAGCCAGATAGGCGAGGGCGCTCTGTTTCGGGTGTGCCTGCCGCTTGAGCCATCGGTATGAAATCAATCGTCAGCCCGACGCAACCTCTGCGTGACCCCATGGTCGTAATTGCAGCAATTGACCGGACAAAGGCTTCCCATGAGTGAAGATGCGCAAGATGTCGTTTTGATCGTCGAGGACGACGAATCCATTATGTTTGTGCTGGGTGAGTACCTGGCGGGCCTGGGTTATCGGGTCTTGAAGGCGATCAACGGCGAGCAGGCCTTTGAGATCCTTGCGACCAAGCCGCACCTGGACCTGATGGTCACTGACTACCGCCTGCCGGGCGGGATTTCCGGGGTGCAGATTGCCGAGCCGGCGATCAAATTGCGACCGGAATTGAAAGTTATCTTTATCAGTGGTTACCCGCAGGAAATTCTCGACTGCAACAGCCCGATCACGCGCAATGCGCCGATCCTGGCCAAACCGTTTGATCTGGATACGTTGCAGGAGCACATTCAGCGGATGCTGGCCTAAACTGAGTTTCGACCAGCAACATTGTTCGTACATCTAACGTACATCTAATCAGGAACCTTCTGAAGACCAGAACCATTAATCAAGTCATCAATGAGCATTGTTCATTGTGAACCTCGTCAATGGATTATCAGAAGGTTACCTATGTCCCTCCCCAGCATTTCTTCCAGCCATCGCTTTGCAGTGAATTACTCACCGACTGCGCCTGTTTTCGAACCGCCAGCGCAGCCGTCGACCACAACGGGCGACAGACGCCTTTTACAACTATACGCCGGCGCCATTCGACGTGCGGTGCAGACTCATACGGGCAACGAAACTCTTTCAGGTATCCCGGGTGACTCAGCATTTGGTGCGTGGTGGTCGTTCCTCTTTCATGCCACTGAAAGCCCGAAATTTGTGAATTGGGCAAGATCGAAAAATATCGATACTACCAAGCCCATCCAGATTGACCATTACGCCGACAGCTTGACCGTTACGATCAACGGCGAGCGCAAGGTGTTGGAGGGCGCGAAACAGGGGCTGGATTGGCGGGAGGTCATCAGCCCCATGATGGCGGCGGCGAAGGCGCTGGGCCTGTACGGCAGCGCGCTGCCAACCGATCCAACCGTGGCGCGGCTGATTGATGTTGCCCGGTTTCACGGCGAGTCCCTGATGCCTGACCGGAAAGAAGAAACGCTGGCTCGAGCCGCACAGCTTGAACGCAATCAGTCGTTCGATGTGCCGGGGCCTACCAGTTATGTGAATGTAGAGGCCCAATCACCTGAACTTCTTGAGCAACTCAAACGTGAGTTGGGCGATAGTATCAATGAACACCACGTGTTGGAAAAGCTGAGGGCATACGTCCCGTCAAAACAACAATCTGTTGACGAATATTTAGCCACTACCCTAGTGACCTTGGATCATTACTCGACTTATGTGAGCGATGGCAACTTACCATTTGCCAGCCTGGAGAACGTGATTACGGCAAATAAATGGTATTCGCCAAAAAGTCCGGATGAGCTGAAAAATCTTATAGCCGCCTTGGCGGCCCCTAAATTGCCCCTGCCCAGGGACGGCAACTTCAGTGGCACACTGGGATGGCCTATTCCCATGCCAATAGAGGATCAAGCCCAACTGTTTCGGATCGTCGCTGATAATAAACCGCCACTGCCCGTCCTGAATGACGCGTCCAGGCTCGGCACAACTGACGTATTAGGTGCGCTGTTGAAAAACGTGCCTCGTGGGATAGTCAATCAAGGCGATTTCACTGCGATCATGGATTACATACTCGACTCCCGAGACTCCCTTCTACTAGGTGAAGCGCTAAAGCTGCGCATGGGCGAAGCAGCTGCCAACGCCACGCCTCGGGAGATATTGCTGACGGCAATAGCGATCACGCTGGACGCCAAAAGCCTGGAAGACCCGAAAGAGCACCATGTCGCGGGTTTCGACCTTGCGGCGCCCGAGCATTATGGGCAGCCCTTATCCGTGATCAAGCAACGGCTGATAGCGCATCTGAAAGACGCTGAGCTCACCACACCAGAGGCCGCGCCCGTTGCAGCTATGCTGCTTTTGAGTCGCGTCGCACCTGAGCTGTTGGTCCCTGGCCGGGCAAGTGTGACGTATGGGTCGAACGTGTGGTTCAACCTCAAGGCCGCAGTGGCTCGCATTGAAGCAACGAACCCAGGCGCCAGTGCGCGCATGAACTTTGATCAGATCTCCGCTGCCGGCGGCATTGACCCGATTACCGATCAAGAGCGGGACACACAGAAGAAAACCGCTCTGTCAGCAACCATAGAGTGGAGCAGAGCTCGCGGCGTCCTGCCCTTGCAAGGGCCCTACACGAATGAACAATTGGAAGCGGCGCACCAATCAATCGCGAGCCAGGAGCAAGCGATGATGGATTCGGTGGACGCCATTGCCGCTCTTCCCCCCACGCAACGCGAAGTCGCATTGGCCGAGCTCAGAGCCGAGTTCGGACCCATCGATTTTGAGAAAAAGAGCGTCCACAAGAAAAAAATGGTGTTGAACGACGAAAGAAAACTCGTAACGATTGCGCAGGGTAGCTATTCGATGCTGGATCTTTACCTGTCCGATAAACAGGGCGATTTTGTCTGGTCGTCCTCGGACCCGGCCATCACCGTGGATATGATCAAAAAGCTCGGTTCGCTGCCGGACCCGATCGAGAAGCATGATGCAGCCTTTGCGACCTACGCGCGTAACCTGTCAAAGGGCTGGAGCAGTGTCACTAAAAACCTTATTGCCAAGCTGCCACTCGAGGACCGAAAAAACATCGAGTGGGGCGACCTGACGGTCTACCAGCGAGGCGTGTCATCGCGCAGCGACACGCTCACGCCAAAGGGGCTCATAACAGGGGTCGAGCAGAGGTCTTCAACCGAGCAGGCGCTGATCGTTAAAACCGTGCGTAATGGTTCAGTGACTTACTACGATTTTGACCCGTTGAACAGCGCAGTGCGTAGGCGCGATGATCTCAAGGACAGCTTCAAGGAAGGACTTCAGGGCCCCGAGGTTAAAACAACGCTTGGAATCTCACATACGTTTACCGCGCCTGCAATCTGGCGCATCAACCCAAGTGCAGGTGACGCTGACAAGGAGAAGGGGGTCGCCGACCGCAATGAAGTGCCCAAGTCGTTCTCCAGTGACCGCAGTGAGTACCTGGGCAAGGTGCTCTCGGATAGGGTGATCAGGGGCTATTCGTTGGCATCGGTGAAAGACTTTACCCAAGTCGTCACGACCTTTGATGAGGAAAAGATCAGTCAGCAAATCACCCGGGATATTATTTTGGGCGTCATCCCTGGCGCTTCAGCTGCGTATAACTTAGTGGCAGGCAATTACAAAGACGCCGCTGCGGATGTGATTTTTGACGTCGTGATGCTGTTTACTACGGCCGGGTTGGGCAAGGGTCTCGGCGCAGTTAAAGGTGGGAACGTTGCACGTAGACCCCTGGGTAAATCCCTGCTGGAGAATTTCCGCAGGCCGGAGACGCCGAGCGTGACGACACCGCGTGCCAGCGGCAGTCAATCCATCCCGCCGAGCGCTCACTTTAACCAACAAGAACTGCAGGCGGCCTCTCGAAGGGCTGACGTGGTAGAAGGCACTGTAAGGGGCAGCGACGGGGTGGCGGCTTACACGACCCTCGCCAAGTATGACGATTCAGGCAAACTGGTAGCGTTTAATCCCGGGACCAGGCGCTTGTTTGGCCGGCCATTGAAAAACGTACAGCCGGCAAAAATCACTGAGAAAGCCATGCAGGCCAACATGACTAAGAACTATAAAAAAATCGGCTCGGATAAGGGCCGTTGCTATGACACCGCGTTACGCGCGGGGCAGGGTGAGAAGGCGCTGTCACCGCGCATTTACGATCAGATATTGGACGCAGGTAACCACAATGGGGTTCGCGTTAAATACGAGGGTTATCCGGTTAAATGGAACGAAGCAATGGGCATCAGCCCAGACAAGATCCATAAAACAGTTGATCTGGATAGCATCAAAGAATCAGGCTTTATCAATTTTCATAAACGAAGCACTGGAAGCGCCGGCCATACGGTTTACGTCCAGGTAACCTCTGATGGAAAGAAGGTGCTGTACTCCAGCAACAGCAGCACATTTGACCGGGCAGCTTTATCGCAATCCGCTGAAATCAAAGTTGTCGGTGAGTCACTTGTGATCAAGCAAGACCCCGGCACCGCTTCGAGAATTCAAGGGTGGATGGACAAGGAGGGCTACGATTTTTCCTACTCTCCCTCCAGCGAGATCAATGCGCGCGTTTCAAGCTGGAGCTGATAAGTGCCAACAAAGGGCAGACCCTGGCGGGTTCTGCCCTTAAGCCCTGATCATCTCACGGACCTTTTCCGTCAGCAGATCAAAGGTGAAGGGTTTGGTGATCAACTGCATCCCGGGGTCGAGGAACCCACCGCGTACCGCGGCATGCTCGGCATAACCGGTAATGAACAACACCTTGAGGTCCGGGCGAAGCTGCCTGCCGATTTCCGCCAGTTGCCGCCCATTCATCCCCGGCAGCCCCACGTCGCTGATCATCAGATCAATGCGCTGCTCAGATTCGATGATCGGCAGCGCAGCATTCGCATCCCCAGCCTCGACATAGGAATACCCCAGTTCCTTGAGCACGGTGCTGACCAGCACGCGCACGGCAGGGTCATCCTCGACGATCAGCACCGTCTCGCCGCTGACGGCGTAAGGCAACAGCGCAGGGTTGAGCGCCCGGTCTGCAACCACTTCGCCGACATAGCGCGGTAAAAACAGTGTAACGGTGGTGCCTTTATCCACTTCACTGTGGATAGTCACGTGGCCCTTGGATTGACGCGCGAAACCGTAAATCATCGACAAGCCCAGGCCGGTGCCCTGGCCGATGGGTTTGGTGGTAAAGAACGGGTCGAACACGCGGCCCATCACCGTTTCCGCAATGCCGCAGCCCGTGTCGCTGACGCTGAGCTCCACATAGTCGCCGGGCGTCAGCGTGCCATAGGCGGCGGTGAAGACACTGTCCAGGTGGCGGTTGGTGGTTTCGACGATCAGGCTGCCGCCACTGGGCATGGCGTCCCGGGCGTTGATCACCAGGTTGAGCAGGGCGCTTTCCAGTTGGTTGGGGTCGGCCTCGGCGGTCCAGAGCTGGTCGGTCAGGCGCATTTCCAGGGTGATGCTTTCATTGATGCTGCGTTGCAGCAGCTCGCCCATCGAGGTCACCAGCTCGTTGATCTGGACAGGCTTGGAATCCAGCGACTGGCGCCGGGAAAACGCCAGCAGGCGGTGGGTCAGGCCGGCCGCGCGGTTGGCCGAGGTCACGCCCAGGTCGATCAGGCTGTCGAGGTCGTCCAATTTGCCCCGCGACACGCGCCTGCGCAGCAGCTCCAGGCTGCCAATGATGCCGGTCAGCATATTGTTGAAATCGTGCGCGATGCCCCCGGTCAACTGGCCGACGGCTTCCATCTTCTGGGATTGGCGCAAGGCTTCTTCGTTGCTGCGCAGCTGCGCGGTACGCTCTTCGACCTGCTGTTCGAGGGTCTCCAGGGTACGCTGCAAACGCAGTTCGCTTTCGCTCAGGTCAATCAGCCGGTCACGCGCGTCATATTGCCGACGGCGGCCGCGCAGGGCGGCACTCACCAGGCTGATCAACGTCACGGGGTGGAACGGCCGTTCGAGGAAGGTCACGTTGCCCAGCAACCCACTCAGGTGCGTGGAGCCATTCTGCTCGCTGCCGCCGTGATGGGTCATCAGCACAATCGGCAAGTCAGACCACGCGGGCTGATGATGCAGATGCTCCAGCAGTGGTTCAAGGTCCGCGCCGCGTAGCGCTTCGGCCGCAATGATCAACAGGCCCGCGCCGTGTTCCAATTCTTCACACAGCATTACCAGGTTGCTGGCAATGATGCCGCTGTAGCCAGCTTCGTTAAGCATCATCAGCGCCAATGAGCCGTCACGGCCCATCGGTGCCAGGACGATTGCACGCTCGTAGACAGGTGAAATTGCCGTCACGCGCTGTCTTCCTTGAGCAATGGCGATCCGGCGCCCATGTAGGTCGGGATGCCACGCAATACACCCTGGAAGTTGTCGAGAGGCTCGCCGACGGTCATGCCCTGGCCGCTGATACGGTATTCACGAATGGTCGATTCGTGGGCGCCGGTGCGTTTCTTGATGATCGAAATGGCGCGACGGACCTTGCCCAGCGCTTCGAAGTAACGCAGCAGAATCACCGTGTCGGCCAGGTAAGTGATGTCGACGGGCGCCTGCATGTCGCCGACCAGTCCGTGCTGCGCGACGGTCATGAACGTCGCCGCGCCACGGCGGTTGAGGTACAGCAGCAGCTCGTGCATGTGCAGGATCAGTGCGTTCTCTTCGGGCATGGAAGCCTGATAGCCGTTGATACTGTCGATCACCACGGTCTTGATCCCGCGCTCATCCACGCAACGGCGCACACGGTGGGAAAACTCGCCGGGCGACAATTCGGCGGCATCCACTTGCTCGATCAGCAAGTTGCCGGTTGCCTGCAGCGCCTTCAGATCGATGCCCATGTTGTTCATGCGTTCGAACAGCAGTCCCAGTTCTTCATCGAAGATAAACAACGCAGCCTTTTCGCCACGCGCCACGGCGGCGGCGGCAAAGATCATCGAGATCAGCGATTTACCGGTACCGGCCGGTCCGAGGATCAGGCTGCTGGAGCCGGTTTCGACCCCGCCGCCCATCAGCGCGTCCAGTTCTCGGATGCCGCTGCTCAAGGTCTGGCGTACATAGCCGCCGCGATGCTCGGCGGCGACCAGGCGTGGGAACACATGAATGCCGTCTTGCATGATGGTGAAGTCATGAAAGCCGCCACGGTATTTCTGGCCACGGTACTTGACCACGCGCACACGACGGCGCTCGGCGCCGTAGTTGGGGGTCAGTTCTTCCAGGCGAATCACCCCGTGCGCCACGCTGTGCACGGTTTTGTCGAGGGATTCGGTGGTCAGGTCGTCCAGCAGCAGCACGGTGGCGTCGTAGCGTACAAAGTAATGCTTGATCGCCAGGATCTGACGGCGGTAACGCAACGAGCTTTGCGCGAGCAGGCGGATTTCCGAAAGGCTGTCGATGACCACGCGGGTCGGCTTGACCCGTTCCACCACTTCAAAGATCTGCCGGGTGGCCTCGCCCAACTCCAGGTCGGAGGAATACAGCAGGCTCTGCTGGTGATCGGCGTCGAGCAGGCTCTCCGGCGGCGTCAGTTCGAAGATATGGATATTGTCATCCAGGTCCCAACCGTGAGACTCGGCACCCTGGCGCAATTCGCGCTCGGTTTCGGACAGCGTGATGTACAGCGATCGTTCACCGTTTTTCGCCCCGGCCTGCAGAAAGTGCAGGGCTACGGTGGTTTTGCCCGTCCCGGGTTCGCCTTCCAGCAGGAACAGGTGGCTGCGCGATAGCCCCCCGGAAAGAATGTCATCAAGACCTTCGATACCGGTGGCCGCTTTTTCGGATAATTGCGCTTTGGATGTAGACAAGAAGTGCCCTCAGGTCACATACGAGTAGAGGATGCGCGTCCATATGAACGCGCCATGTTCTCTTGACCGTAGCGCTCTGCGGCGGTTCAAACTGTTCCCGCAAAATGCGGTGGCTTGCACGATTTATGAAAAAAACCTGCCGCGCCTACAGACCTTGCTGCAGTGCCGGATCGTCAGGGTTCTGTTGCTCGAGCTGGGCCAGCAACACCTGGACGTTCTGCAGCTGGCCGCTTTCCTTCCAATAATTGACCAGCAGCACCCGCGCCTTGCGATTGGCCGGGTGGCGCTGGATGATCTCTTCCAACTGGCGCTGGGCGGCTTCCAGTTCCTGCTGGGCGTGCAGGGTGGTGGCTAGGTCGTAGCGATAATCCTGATTGTCCGGCTCAAGCTCCACCGCCTTGGACAGGCCGAGCAGCGCATAGGGCCGTTCGCCGTGGTGCAGCAGCCACATGCCGAGGGCGTGTTGCAGGTAGGCCGATTCAGGGTGCGCCGCCAGTTGCCGCGCCAGCAGTTGGCGGGAGTCGTCGGTCTTGCCTTGTTTGTCGAGCAACTCGATCTGCGCCACCACCGCTTGCAGGTTGTCCGGTTGCAGGCGCATCGCCTGTTCCAGGGCATTTTGCGCGTCGGGTAGCAGGGCGCTGTGGATGTACAGGCGTGCCAGTTGAATCCAGCCTTCGGCCGTTTCCGGCTGGGCCTTGAGGTGCTTGACGAATTCTTCCAGCACTTGCTGCAAAGGCCCGAAATACAGGCCCAGGGTGTCGGGGGACAGGCCGAGTAAGGCATTCGCAGCGGCAAACCGTACGCGTTGTTCCGGGTCGTCCAGCACAGGGCCGAGCAGCAGCGTGCGCTGGCCGCTCGGCACCAGGCCGATAATGCTGTGGATAGCCGCCTCGCGCACCTGCGGCGATTCGCTGCCCAGGTCCTTATCGGCGAGCTTCAACGCCTGTGGGCTGGGGTAGTTGGGCAACTCGGCGTGCAGCGCGGCGCGGCGCTCGGGCGACAGGTCCGGGCGGCCCAATTGCTGATACAGCACGCGCGCGGCCCCAGGCTCACCGTTGTGCGCCTGTTTCAAGGCTTTGGAATAACCATGGGCAATAGCGGCAGGTACTTGCACCTGGGTGGAGCGCGAGAAATACCAGGTCAACAGCACAATCAACAACAGGGCGCACAGGCCGACGAGGGCGTTACGGCGTGACTTTGACATGCAGGCGTCCGAAAGCTTGGGCAGCTAGAGCAAAGCCGTCAGCTTCGGTCAGACCAGGGCAGGTGTCAAACCCGTATCAGGTGAGCACGTATTCCACCGGCTCCAGCGCCGGCGGCAAGTCGGTTTCACCGAGGGCGGCGAGGACTTCGCGCTCCAGGGTGCGCAGTATGGCATTGCACGGCAGGTCATTTTCGTCGAAGCCGAACGGGTCTTCGAGGTCATCGCCGATTTCATCGAGGCCGAAAAACGTGTAGCTGACGATCGCGGTGAAGACCGGCGTCAGCCAACCCAGGGGTTCGGCCATGGCGAACGGCAGGAGAATGCAGAACAGGTAAATGGTGCGGTGCAGCAGCAAGGTATAGGGGAAGGGCAGCGGCGTGGTCTTGATCCGCTCGCACGCGGCCTGCACCTGGCTGAGGCTGACCAGCCGCGTCTCCAGTTGGGTGTAGCGCCATTCGCTGAGCACACCGTGCTCGGTCAATTCGGAAAACCGCGCACCGACCTGTTGCAGCACCTTGTCGGGCAGGTTGGGGTGGCTTTCATCCAAATCGACCCAGGGTTTTATCGCTCGGGCTTCATCTTCATGGCGCAAGCGTGCGATCAGGCCATGGGCAAACCCACACAGCGCGCGCAGCAGGTGCGCACGCTCAGCCGGATCACTCACTACCTGGGTTTCGCGAATCAGCGAGCGCACCTCAATGATCATCTGCCCCAACTGCTTGCGGCCTTCCCACCAGCGGTCATAGCAGGCGTTGTTGCGAAAGCTCATGAAGATCGACAGCGACAGCCCGAGCAAGGTAAAGGGCGTGGCGTTGACCTTGGAGAAATACGCCGGGTGCAGGGTTTCCACCAGCACGATCACCGAGGCCAGCAGCGTAACCAGCAGGCTGCGCAGGGCGATACGCTTGGCAATCGAGCCTTTGAGGGAGAACAGGATGCCCAGCAGGTTGGGTTTGGGACGCACAATCATCGGGGGGAAGGCTTCTTCGGTGGCGCAGCCCATCAGACTAGAAGCTTGTGCAGCGGGCGTCCAATCGCTTGGGCTGACCGGCTGATCAGCCGGATCGATGATTGGCCAAACCAGTCAACTATATTGAAGGCTTTGACCATTGCCGCCGCCACGCGCCAGGGCGACTATTTCGACGATTCAGACTCCGTTCAAGGAAACAATAACAATGCAGATTGAAAACAAGGTATTCCTCGTCAGCGGCGGCGCGTCAGGCCTCGGCGCGGCCACGGCTGACATGTTGGTAGCGGCCGGCGCGAAGGTGATGCTGGTGGATCTGAACGCCGACGCCGTCGCGGTCAAGGCCCGGCAGTTGGGCGAGCACGCGCGCAGCGCAGTCGCAGACATCAGCCAGGAAGCCGCTGCCCAAGCGGCGGTGCAGGCCACCGTCGAGGCCTTTGGTGGTTTGCATGGGCTGGTCAACTGCGCAGGCATCGTGCGGGGCGAGAAAATCCTCGGTAAAGACGGCCCCCATGGCCTGGCCAGCTTTGCCCAGGTGATCAACGTCAACCTGATCGGCAGCTTCAACCTGTTGCGCCTGGCAGCCGCGGCCATCGCCGAAACTGAAGCGAATGCAGAGGGCGAGCGCGGTGTGATCATCAATACCGCCTCGGTGGCGGCGTTTGACGGCCAGGTCGGCCAGGCCGCCTATGCCGCCTCCAAGGGCGCGATTGCCAGCCTCACGCTGCCTGCCGCGCGTGAACTGGCGCGCTTCGGCATTCGGGTGATGACCATCGCCCCGGGCATTTTCGAAACGCCGATGATGGCCGGCATGACCCCGCAAGTGCGCGACTCCCTGGCCGCCGGCGTGCCGTTCCCGCCACGCCTCGGCAAGCCTGCCGAGTACGCCGCGCTGGTGCGGCACATCATTGAAAACAGCATGCTCAATGGCGAGGTGATCCGCCTCGACGGTGCCTTGCGCATGGCCGCCAAATAAGGAGAGTGACCCATGACTGATCCCATCGTGATTGTCAGCGCCGTGCGCACGCCCATGGGCGGGTTCCAGGGCGACCTCAAGGGCCTGACTGCGCCGCAGCTGGGCGCCGCCGCGATCCGTGCCGCCGT
>NZ_JBAWDE010000027.1:0-15439 GCF_049590575.1 Pseudomonas sp. | reverse complement strand
CATTGCAAGTGTGGGAGGGGGCTTGCCCCCGATGCGGCCTTTGCAGGCGCTAAAGAGCTTCAGGCCTTACCGGTAATCAACCGGTATTTGGCCATCAACTGCTCTTCGGTTTCTGGATGGGCTTCATCCAGCGGAATGCAATCGACTGGGCAAACCTGCTGGCACTGCGGCTCGTCGTAGTGGCCGACGCACTGGGTGCACAGGTTGGGGTCGATCACGTAGATCTCTTCGCCCTGGGAAATCGCAGCGTTCGGGCACTCGGGTTCGCAGACGTCGCAGTTGATGCAATCGTCGGTGATGATCAGGGACATGGAAACTCCTGCCAGGGCTGTCAGCCAAGGCAACTGAAAAACTAATGCGCGCAATTGTGCCGCATTGGCGCCCTTGTGGCGAGGGGGCTTGTCCCCCGTTGGGCCGCGAAACGGCCCCAATAAAGACACCGCTTAGTCTCCGGCAAGCCCGAGCCGCTTGGTTTCAGCGCCGCTTCGCGCCCCAACGCAGGGCAAGCCTGCTCGCGACAATAAGAACGCGGCTGGTTATTTCTTGAAGCGCAGCGTCAGCGCATCCGCCACGGCGGGGTGCACGAACTTGGTGATATCCCCGCCCAACGCGGCGATTTCACGCACCAACGTCGAGGAAATGAACGAATAACGTTCCGACGGCGTGAGAAACAGGCTTTCCACGTCCGGCGCCAGTTGGCGGTTCATGTTGGCCAGCTGGAATTCGTATTCGAAGTCCGACACCGCGCGCAGGCCACGCAGGAACACATTGGCGTTCTGCTCTTTGGCGAAGTGGGCCAGCAGGGTCGAAAAGCCCACCACTTCCACGTTGGGCAAGTGCTTGGTGACCTCTTGCGCCAGCTCCACGCGCTGTTCCAGGGGAAACAGCGGGTTTTTCTTGGGGCTGGCCGCGACCGCGATGATCACATGGTCGAACAAGCGTGAGGCACGTTCGACCAGATCGCCATGGCCTTTGGTAATCGGGTCGAAGGTTCCTGGGTACAACACTCGGTTCATCGCGTCGTCCTGGCGGAGTCCGTTGGGGAACCGGATGGTATCGCAGCCATCCCGGTCGGCCAAGTCGACTTATGTAGATAGATGCGCCGAATCGAGGGTTTTTTCATCCCGTTTTCAGACGTTCGGCCAATGCTGCCGCCAGTTGCGCGGTCAATCCGTACACCGACAATTGCGGGTTGGCCCCAATGCTGGTGGGGAACAACGAGCCATCGTGGATCGACAGATTGCGTAACTGGTGATGGCGCCCGAGGCTGTCGGCCACTGCGTTTTTCGGGTCTTCACCCATGGCGCAGCCGCCCATTACATGGGCACTGCCCAGGGCTGTGCGGTGCAATTCCAGGTTCAGGCCCTCGATCATGCTGCGGGCCTCGGCCAGCGAGTTCACATAACGAGCGTCGTGGTGCAGTGGTTTGACCGACTTGGCGCCCGCCGCGAACTGAATCTCGGCCATGCTGTGAAAGGCGCGGCGCAAACCATCCCAGGCGTAGTCCGAGACCTGGTAGTCGAGCACCGGCGTACCATCGCCGCGCAGTCCTACGCTGCCACCCTGGCTGTCGGGGTGGAAACCGTCGCGCAGCAGCGCGAGCATGGCGTGGGTCTTGGGCAGTTGGCTCATGTCCAGGGCGTTTTGCTCGCCGTAGCCACCGAACAGCGTGCTGGCCAACCCCGGGTGTAAGGGCGGTGCCTCGAGCTTGTAAGACATTTTGCCGGTGGTGCCGTCCTGCCATTGGAAATGGTCGGAATAGATCGACTGCGGCGCGCCGTAGAACGGGTTGATCACCTCGTCGAACAGCCCCGCCGAGAAATTCACCAAGTGCAAAAAGGTGCGCTTGCCCACGCGCGAGTGCGGGTCCGGGGCGTCCGAGCGCATCAATAGCGCCGGGCTGTTGATGCCGCCGCCCGCCAGCACGTAATGCCTGGCCTTGACCGTGATCTTGCGCCCGGTCGGCGCCACGCAGCGCTCATCCATGGCCACGCATTCCAGGCTGCTGATGCTGTCGCCCTGGTAGACCAGGCGCTCGGCACGGGCCAGGTACAGCAACTCGCCGCCCTTCTCCAGGGTGGAAGGGATGGTGGTTACCAGCATCGACTGCTTGGCATTCACCGGGCAGCCCATGCCGCAATACCCCAGGTTGAAGCAGCCGCGCACATTGCGTGGAATCACGTGCCAGCTGTAGCCGAGCTTTTCGCAGCCTTTGCGGATCACGTCATTGTTGGCGTTTGGGGGGAGGGCCCACGGCGCGATGCCCAGGCGCTGTTCCATTTTTTCGAACCAGGGCGCCATTTCGGCACTGCTGTGGCCCTTCACCGCATATTCGCTGGCCCAGTGGGAAAGGGTGGCGTCCGGTGTACGAAAACTCGACGTCCAGTTGATCAGCGTCGTGCCGCCGACTGCGCGGCCCTGCAGGATGGTGATCGCGCCGTCCTTGCTCATCCGCCCGATGCCTTCCTGATACAGGCTGGCGTAGGCCTCGTCTTCGAGCAGCTTGAAGTCACTGCTGGTCTTGAGCGGGCCTTCTTCGATCAGCAAGACCTTGTAGCCAGCGGCGCTGAGGATTTCGGCGGTAGTGCCGCCACCGGCGCCGCTGCCGATGATCGCCACGTCGGCTTCCAGGGTCAGGTCATTGTCGAGCGTGGCGCCATTGTGGGTTTTCCAGCCACGGGCCAGGCCTTCGCGGAACAGATCGGGTACGGGCATCGGGGTCGTCTCTTGTTTTTATTGTGGAAGATGCACATCAAATCTTTGGCGGGCCGGGGTAGCCGCAATGTGCCCAGGATTGCGGCCGGAAGTACCAGGCCATGATCACCAGCTTGAGCAGCGAACCCTGGCCCATGCGCAACAGGTTCAGGTAGCTGTTCTCCCAGCGGTGCAGGAAGTTGCGGATCTGCTCGCCGGTGGCGTTTTCCCAGCTGCCCCAGATGCCGGTCAACGGGCCGCGGGTGATGCCCATGCCCAATACGTCGAACAGTTGCTGGGTGAGCTTGAACATCTCCGGCGACAAGTGCTGCAGGCCGTAGTCGAGTTTTTTCAGGGTGTCTTCGATTCCGGCGACCACCTCCTGGGTGCTGGCCACGCCGGCGAGCAACACCGGGATCACGGCGCGTAGAAACGGCAAATCACTGCTGCGCAGCATGGCAAAGCCACTGGCGGGAGTGCTGCTGGAGCAGCCGCTGAGGCTGGCGCCCAGCCCGGCGGTGGCCAGGAAAACGCTGGCGCACAGGCCGATTTTCAGGACGCCGCGCCGTGACAGCGCGGGTGAATCAGTCAGGCTGGGGTTCATTGTTATTGTTATCCCGAAGGTGGCGGAATCAGCGAACGAACAGCTTCTGGATCAATTTCTGAATGGCTTTGCCGTAAGGCGGGTAGATCAGCTTTGCCGCGTTCAGGCGCTGTTTCACCAGTACCCCCTTGGCTTTGCTGAACGTGAGGAAACCTTCGTGGCCGTGGTAATGGCCCATGCCTGACGGGCCGATGCCGCCAAAGGGCATGTCGTCCTGAGCCACGTGCAGCAAGGTGTCGTTCAGGCACACGCCGCCCGAGTGGGTCTCGTGCAGCACGCGGTTCTGTTCGTCCTTGTTGTAGCCGAAGTAATACAGGGCCAGTGGGCGAGGGCGCTGGTTGATGTAGGCAAAGGCCTGGTCGATACCGCGATACGCCACGATCGGCAGCACCGGGCCGAAAATTTCGTCCTGCATCACGGTCATTTCATCGCTGACATTCAACAACAGGCTGTGGGCCATGCGGCGTGCCTGGCCCTGGTCGTACAGCGGGACCAGGGTGGCCCCCTTGTCCGTGGCGTCTTTGACGTAGGCATTCAGCCGGGCCAGCTGCCGCTCATTGATGATGGCGGTGTAGTCCGGGTTGTCATTCAAGGTCGGATAGAACCCGCGGATCGCTTGAGAGTAGGCCTCGACGAAACCCTCGACGCGGTCCTCCGGCACCAGCACGTAGTCCGGCGCCACGCAGGTTTGCCCGGCATTCAAGGCTTTGCCGAAGGCGATGCGCTCGGCGGCGTCCTTGAGCGGCACGTCGGCGGACACGATGGCCGGCGACTTGCCGCCCAGCTCAAGGGTCACCGGCGTGAGGTGCTCGGCAGCGGCGCGCATCACATGTTTACCGATGCTGGTCGCGCCGGTAAACAGCAGGTGATCGAAGCGCAGTTTGGAAAACGCCATGCCGACGTCGGCTTCGCCCAGCACTACGCACACCAGGTCCTCGGGGAAAATTTTCGCCAGCAGGGTCTTGAGCAGCTCACCGGTGGCGGGCGTGGATTCGCTGAGCTTGAGCATCACCCGGTTGCCGGCCGCCAGCGCGCCGACCAGCGGGCCGATGGCCAGGTACAGCGGGTAGTTCCAGGGCACGATCACCCCGACTACGCCCAACGGCTGATAGATCACTTTGGCCGAAGCGGGTTGGAAGGCGATGCCTACAGCGCGGCGCGAAGGTTTCATCCAGCCCTTGAGGTGTTTGCTGGCGTAGTGAATGCCATGCAGGCTGGGCATCAGTTCGGCGAACAGGGTTTCGTCTGCGCTGCGGTGGCTGAAGTCCTGGCTGATCGCGCTTATCAGCGCCTGGCGTTCGTCGCTGAGCACGTCGCGCAGGGCCTTGAGCCATTGCTGGCGCTGCGCGGCCGGCGGCATCGGGTTGGCGGCGTAGGCGCGGCGTTGGGCGTCGAACAGGTCCTGGAGCTGATCCAGCGCCTGGGAATCTTGCAGATAGGCAATGTTGGCAGACATGGCGCAGTTCCCGATTGTTATAGGTCTGCGTGGATTTTTAGAGTCATTGCTCTAAATTGTCAAATGACATTGCAGCAACGTGCAGATTTATCCCGGCAAGGATAGGTCGTAAGATGCCCCATCACGTGTTCAGAAGCTGATCCCCTATGGCACCACGAGTAAAGACCAGCGAGCGCATTGTGCAAACCAGCCTGGAGCTTTTTAACCAGCAGGGCGAGCGCAGTGTGAGCACCAACCACATTGCCGCCCATATGGAAATTTCGCCGGGCAACCTGTACTACCACTTCCCCAACAAGCAGGCGATCATCGCCGTGCTGTTTCGTGAATACGAAGCCCTGGTCGACACATTTCTGCGCCCGCCCCAAGGCCGCGCGGTGACAGTCGAAGACAAGCGTTTTTACCTGCAGGCCGTTCTGGCCGGCATGTGGCGCTACCGTTTCCTGCACCGCGACCTTGAACACCTGCTGGAAAGCGACCCGGAGCTGGCGACGGGCTACCGGCGTTTTTCCCAGCGCTGCCTGGTTCAGGGCAATGCCATCTACCAAGGGTTTGTCGATGCCGGCATTCTCAAGATGGACCCGGTGCAAACCGAAGCCCTGACCCTCAATGCCTGGATCATCCTCACGTCGTGGGTGCGCTTTTTGTGCTCCACCAACGAAAACTCCGCGCAGTTGAGCGCCGAAGCGATCAAGCGCGGGGTGTACCAGGTGCTGGTGCTGGAGGCGGGGTTTGTCACGCCCCAGGCAAAAGAGGCAGTGGATGCCTTGTTCAAAGAGTTTTACGTGCCGTTGAATCAGGCACTGGAAGAAGTGAAGTAGGACCTTTCCCGAATCTGTTCACAGGAGTCCGTCATGCCGCTTGCCCAACTGATCAGCCCCCAGCAATTGGCCGAACGCCAGCGGTCGGCAGGGTTGGTGATCCTGGATTGTCGCTTTGCACTGGAAGACCCGGACTACGGGCTGTGCAGCTATGCCGAAGGGCATATTGAAGGTGCGCAATATGCCGACCTCGAGCGCCATCTCAGCGGCCCGGTGACCAAGGGCGTAACCGGCCGTCACCCGTTGCCAGCGGCGGACACCTTCGCCCGGCAATTGCGCGCCTGGGGCGTCAACGCCGACACCGATATCGTGCTGTATGACGACGGCCCTGGCGCCTATGCCGCCCGGGCCTGGTGGCTGCTGGCCTGGCTGGGCAAGCGTGATGGCGTGTTTGTGCTGGACGGTGGCCTCAAGGCCTGGCACGCCGCCGGCTTCCCGCTGAGCCTGGACGCGCCGGTGGTCGAGCCGGGTACCTTCGCCGGGACGCCGGACAACCGCCTGGTGCTGGATGCCGAACACCTGCAAAAACGCCTGGGCCAGCCCGGCCTGACCCTGATTGATGCCCGTGCCCAGGCGCGCTTTCGCGGCGAAGTGGAGCCGATCGATCCGGTTGCCGGGCATATTCCCGGTGCACAGTGCGCGGCCTTCAATGAAAACCTGGGCAGTGACGGCCGCTTCCTGCCGGCAGACCAGCTCAAGCAGCGTTTTGCCGCGCAGTTGCAGGGCCGCTCGCCGGATGAGCTGGTGGCGTATTGCGGTTCGGGGGTGACGGCGTGCCACAACCTGTTTGCCCTGAGCCTGGCAGGTTACCCGTTGGGCAAGCTGTATGCGGGGTCGTGGAGCGAGTGGATTAACGATCCGGCGCGGGAAGTTGCAACTGGCGACTGAGATGTCAGGCCGGTAAACCCAATCAACTGTGGGAGCGGGCTTGCCCGCGAAGGCGCAGTGTCAGTCGACACTTCATTGACTGAACCACCGCATTCGCGAGCAAGCCCGCTCCCACAGTTTTAACCGTGTTGTGTCAGTAGCCATTGAGGAATCCGGCGTTCGAGGTAGTAACCCGGGCGCTTTAGCGAGCCATCCACAAACCCCACGTGCCCGCCCTTGGCCAGCAACTCGAACTCGGTGCAGTCCGACAGTTCGCTGGCTTCGGGCAAGCTGTGGGTGAACACGAAGGGGTCATCGGCGGCGTGGATGATCAGGGTGGGTGTACGAATTTCACCCAGGTAATACCGACTCGACGCACGACGGTAGTAGTCCTCGGCACTCAGAAACCCGTGCAGCGGCGCGGTCACTCGCCCGTCGAAGTCCCAGAACGTACGCATCTTCTCCAGGGAACCGAGTGACTCCAGGGTTTTCAGCCCATCAGCCTGGCCATCCTGTAAAAAACGGCTCTGCTTGACGCGGATGTACGCCAGCATCTCGCGCATAAAGTGCTTTTGATAAACCCGCGAGAAACCCAGCCCGATACGGTCCGCACACTGGTCCAGGCGAAACGGCACCGACACCGCCGCTGCGCCCTGTAACCCGGATGCTTCGCCGGTTTCGCCCAAGTGTTTGAGCAATACATTGCCCCCCAGCGAATAACCCACTGCATACAGCGGCGCCAGTGGTCGCTTGGCGCGCAGATGCGCAATCGCTGCTGCCAGGTCTTCGCTGGCGCCCGAGTGATAGCTGCGCGCCAGCAGGTTGGGCTCGCCCGAGCAGCCGCGCCAATTCAGCGCCGCACTGGCCCAGCCCTGGGCGGCGAGGGCTTTTTGCAGCCCGGCCACGTAAGGTGAGTTGGAAGAACCTGTCAGCCCATGCAGCACCAGCACCAAGGGCGCTTGCACGTCATGGGGACCATGCCAGTCGAGGTCAAGGAAGTCGCCGTCTTCCAGCCAAAGGCGTTCGCGTTGGCGTTCGATATGCGTGGTCGGGCGCCACAGCGGTCCCCACAGCGTTTGCAGATGGGGGTTGCCGAGGCCGAAGGCGGGGGTGAACAGTTTGGAGGACGGTGTCATGCGGATCTCTGTGGCGATCAGGCTTTGTTGTGGCGAGGCCGCTCGCCACATCAAGCCCGCTTACGCAGCGTTTTCGACCAGGCGATGCCACAACGCGTAATACACCCGACCGGACTTCTGCTCGCGGTGCAGGCGCCAGGCGCCAGGCAGGCCGAGCGACGACGGTGCGGTCTCGCTTTCAGTGTAGATCCACGCATCAGGCGCCAGCCATTGGCGCTCTTCCAGCAACGTGCACACGGTCGGCAACAGGTTCTGGTTGAACGGCGGGTCGAGGAACACCACGTCGTATTCGCTGGCCGGCTGGGTTTCCAGGTACCGCAGTGCGTCGGCGGTTTGCACTTGGCCGTTGGTGCAGCGCAGGGTGCCCAGGTGTTCTTTCAGGCTGGACACTGCCACATTGCTCGCATCCAGCGCCTGGGCCTGGGCCGCGCCACGGGACAGCGCCTCCAGGAACAGCGCGCCACTGCCGGCAAACGGGTCCAGCACCTTGGCGCCCGCGATGTAGGGTGCGAGCCAGTTGAACAGGGTTTCACGCACGCGATCCGGCGTCGGGCGCAGGCCCACGACGTCGGGGAAGCTCAGCTTGCGGCTGCCCCATTCACCGCCAATGATGCGCAGTTGGCCCACACCGTTATGCACGTTGTGGACAGGTTTTTTCGGGCGAGATGAACTGGCCATTAATGCTCCGGAACCCCGAGCGGCTGCTCGGCAGGTTTATCAGTGGGGGGCGGTAGTGGCTTTTGCGCAATCGTCGGGCCGGCGGTCACGATGACCATCTTGTCGGCGCTCAAGTGTTTATTCAATGCAGCCTTGACCTGCTCTACGGTCAGGGCCTGGGATTGTTTCATGAAATCTTCCAGATAGCTCAGCGGCAGGTTGTAGAAACCCATCGCACCCAACTGGCCGGCGATATCGGCATTGCTCGCCGTGGACAGCGGGAAGCTGCCGGCCAGCTCGCGCTTGGCGTCATCCAGTTCCTTCTGTGTCGGGCCGGTCTTGAGGTAGTCGGCCAGCACGTCTTCAACCAGGCGCAGGGTACCGCCGCTCATTTCGGCGCGGGTCTGCAGGTTGATCATGAACGGGCCACGCACTTGCATCGGCGAGAAACCGGAGTACACGCCGTAGGTCAGGCCGCGTTTTTCACGCACTTCGCTCATCAAGCGGGTGCCGAAACCGCCACCGCCGAGGATCTGGTTGCCCAGGGACAAGGCGGCATAGTCCGGGTCGGCGCGGTCGATGCCCAATTGCGCGAACAGCAAGTGCGTCTGCTTGGACGGGAACTCGATATGGCTCAGGCCTGCCTTGGGCTCGGTCGGCTGGGCGATCTTGGCCAGCGCCGGGCCTTTGGGCATCGACGCCGACACCTTGGCCGTCATGGCTTCGGCTTCGGCGCGGGTCAAGTCACCGACCACGGCGATCACCGCATTGCCCGCCGCGTAGGCCTTGGCGTGGAAGGCCTGCAATTGCGCGAGGGTAATCTTTGGAACGCTGTCGGCCGTGCCTTCGCTCGAGTGAGCGTAAGGGTGGTCGCCATACAGGCGCTTGAACAGTTCAAGGCTGGCCAGCTTGGCCGGGTTTTGCTTCTGGTACTCGAAGCCGGCGAGGATCTGGTTCTTGATCCGTGCCAGCGAGTCGGCAGGGAAGGTCGGTTTGCCGATCACCTGGTCAAACAGCGCCAGGGCTGCCTCGCGTTTATCAATGTCGCTGAGGCTGCGCAGGGACACCAGGGCCATGTCGCGGTAAGCGCCATTGCCAAAGTCGGCGCCCAGGCCTTCAAAGCCGCTGGCGATCTGGCTGACGTCCTTGCCCGGTACGCCTTCGTTGAGCATCGCGTTGGTCATCAGCGCCAGGCCTGGCACGTTGCCATCCTGGCTGCTGCCCGCGGCGTACAGGATGCGCATGTCGAACATCGGCAGCTCATGGGCCTCCACGAACAGCACCTTGGCGCCTTCAGCGGTGGTCCAGGTTTGCACGTCGAGCTTGCGGTTGGTCGGCGCCTTGCCGTCCAGCTCTGCCAGGGATTGCAGCGTGTTGCTCGACTGGGCCTTGTCCAGCGCCTGGCTGGCCACCGAGTCGCCCGGACGCAGAATGTATACGGCGCTCGCCGCAACCAGCGTCACGACAACCAGCACGGGGAAGATCAAGCGGCTGCTTTTGCGATCACTCATGAGCGGTCTCCTCAGGCAAAACATGAGCGACGCTCAAACGTTCGCGGGTGAAATAGGTGCGGGCGGCCTTCTGGATATCGTCCGGGGTGACGCTTTGCAGGTCGGCCAATTCGGTGTCCATGAGTTTCCAGGACAGGCCTACGGTTTCCAGCGAGCCGATGGCCGTGGCCTGGCTGGTGATGGAATCTCGCTGATAGACCACGCCGGCAATGACCTGGGCGCGGATGCGTTCGAGTTCTTCGGCGCTCGGCGGTTTGGCTTTCAATTCGTCCAGCAGGCGCCACAGGCCGGCTTCGGCTTGGGCGATGGTCTTTTTCTTTTGCTGGTTCGGCGTGGCCGTCAGCATGAACAGCGTGTCGCCACGGGTATAAGCGTCGTAATTGGTGGAGGCGCCTGACACCAGCTCTTCACCACGCTCCAGCTGCTCGGAAATACGCGCGCTGTAGCCGCCATCCAGCAGTGCCGAAATCAGGCGCAGCGCTTGCACCGAGCGTTTGTCTTCGGCGGTGGCCAGGCCGGGTACGTTGAACCCCAGGATTACGCTCGGCAACTGGGTCTGCACATGCATCGTCAGCAGGCGCTCGCCGGGTTCGGCCAGCTCCATCGGGATCTTGGCCGGCGGCACGTCGCGCTTGGGGATCGGGCCGAAGTAGCGCTGGGCGAGGTTTTTCACCTCGTCCGGCGTCACGTCACCCACCACCACCAGCGTGGCGTTGTTCGGCACATACCAGGCTTGATACCAATGACGCAGCTCTTCGACCTTCATGCGCTCAAGGTCCGCCATCCAGCCGATGGTCGGCGTGTGGTAGCCGCTGGCGGGGTAGGCCATGGCCTTGAAGCGCTCGTAGGCCTTGGACATCGGATTGTCGTCGGTGCGCAGGCGGCGTTCTTCCTTGATCACTTCGATTTCACGGCTGAACTCGTCGGCCGGCAGGCGCAGGCTGGCCATGCGGTCGGCTTCCAGCTCAAAGGCAACGCCCAGGCGATCACGGGCCAATACCTGGTAGTAGGCGGTGTAGTCGTCGCTGGTGAAGGCATTTTCTTCGGCGCCCAGGTCGCGCAGGATCAGCGAGGCTTCGCCGGGGCCGACCTTGGCGCTGCCCTTGAACATCATGTGCTCCAGGGCGTGGGACAAACCGGTCTGGCCCGGGGTTTCGTAGCTCGAACCGACCTTGTACCAAACCTGGGAAACCACCACCGGCGCGCGATGATCTTCGCGCACGACCACCTTGAGGCCGTTATCCAGGGTGAATTCATGGGTGGGTTGTGGATCGGCAGCCAAGGCTGAAAGAGGCAGACAAACTGTGCTGAGCAGCAGGCCTGCGGCGTGGCGGGCTAGAGCATTCATTCGTTTTTAAACCTGTTGGGCTGCCCGCTTGGTCTTAGCGTCGGCGGGCGAGGAGGTGCTAGGATACTGATCCGACTTAGGGACGGCCACTGCGGCTGTCTTGATGAGGCCCAATTTGGCCTTACAAAATGTTGCGCATGAACGAGCTGGCTAAAAAACAGTCTGTTACGCATCGAATTTTATTTACCGATGCGCCCCTTGGCGCGTCGCTACCTTGAGATAGCCGTCTCCATGTTTGGTTCCAACGACGACAAGAAGACCCCAGCTGCGGCTGGCGAGAAGAAAGGCCTGTTCGGATGGCTGCGCAAAAAGCCGCAGGAAACCGTCGTCGAACAGCCGCAGGTTCAAGCCGAACCGACCCCCGAGCCTATAGTAGAAGCCGAACCGATTGCCGAAACGCCGGCACCGGTGGTGTTGCCGATGGCCGAGCCGGTGCTGCAGCCGTCCGCCGAGCCTGAACCCGAACCCGAACCCGAACCTAAGCCTTGGCCGGAACTGCCGGTGGCCGAAGAGCCTGTGGCGCTGGTTGAAGACGTGCAGGCCGAGCATGTGGCGCCGCCGATCCCGGTGGTTGTCGAGCCGCAACCGGTCGTGGTCGAAATGCCCTTGGTGGTGGAGCCTGCACCGGCCGCTGCAGTGGTTGCTGCTCCTGCGGTCATCGAAGAGCCTGCTGCGCCCGTCGAAACCAAGGCCGGGTTCTTCTCGCGTCTCAAGCAAGGCCTGAGCAAAACCAGCGCCAGCATCGGCGAAGGCATGGCCAGCCTGTTCCTCGGCAAAAAGGTCATCGATGACGAACTGCTGGAAGACATCGAAACCCGCCTGCTGACCGCCGACGTGGGCGTTGAAGCCACTGCGGTGATTATCCAGAGCTTGACCCAGAAGGTCGCGCGCAAGCAGTTGACCGATGCCGACGCTTTGTACAAATCCTTGCAGGCCGAGCTGGCTGCGATGCTCAAGCCCGTGGAAGCGCCGCTGGTGATCACGCCGAAAAAACCGTTCGTGATCCTCGTGGTTGGCGTCAACGGTGCCGGCAAGACCACCACCATCGGCAAGTTGGCCAAGAAGCTGCAGTCGGAAGGCAAGAAAGTCATGCTCGCCGCCGGCGACACCTTCCGCGCCGCTGCCGTGGAGCAGCTGCAGGTGTGGGGTGAGCGCAACAAGATCCCGGTGATCGCCCAGCACACCGGCGCCGATTCCGCCTCGGTGATTTTTGACGCTGTGCAAGCCGCCAAGGCGCGCAATATCGATGTGCTGATCGCCGACACCGCCGGTCGCCTGCACACCAAAGACAACTTGATGGAAGAGCTGAAGAAAGTCCGCCGCGTGATCGGCAAGCTTGACGCAGACGCCCCGCACGAAGTGCTGTTGGTGCTTGACGCCGGTACTGGCCAGAACGCCATCAGCCAGGCCAAACAATTCAACCAGACGGTGCAACTGACCGGCCTGGCATTGACTAAGCTCGACGGCACGGCCAAGGGCGGCGTGATCTTCGCCCTGGCGAAACAGTTCGGGTTGCCGATTCGTTATATCGGCGTCGGTGAAGGCATCGATGACCTGCGCACCTTTGAAGCCGAACCCTTTGTACAGGCACTGTTTGCCGAGCGGGAGCGTCCATGATTCGATTCGAACAGGTCGGTAAACGCTATGCCAACGGGCATGTGGGCTTGCATGAGCTGAGCTTTCGAGTGCGTCGCGGCGAGTTTCTGTTTGTAACCGGTCACTCCGGCGCCGGTAAAAGCACGTTGCTGCGCCTGCTGCTGGCCATGGAGCGCCCGACCACCGGCAAGCTGCTGCTGGCCGGCCAGGACCTGGCCACCATCAGTAATGCACAGATTCCATACCTGCGCCGCCAGATCGGCGTGGTGTTCCAGAACCACCAGTTGCTGTTTGATCGCACCGTGTTCAACAACATTGCCCTGCCGTTGCAGATTCTCGGGCTGTCCAAGGCCGAAATCGTCAAGCGTGTGGATTCGGCCCTGGAGCGCGTGGCGCTGTCGGACAAAACCGACCTTTACCCCGGCGACCTGTCCACCGGCCAGCAGCAGCGTGTCGGTATTGCCCGCGCGATCGTCCACCGCCCGGCCTTGCTGCTGGCGGACGAACCCACCGGTAACCTCGACCCGCGCCTGGCGGCCGAGATCATGGGGGTATTCGAAGACATCAACCGCCTGGGCACCAGCGTGCTGATCGCCAGCCACGACCTGGCGCTGATTGCGCGCATGCGCCATCGCATGTTGACCCTGCAACGTGGCCGCCTGATCGGTGACGGGGAGGCCGGCGTATGAGTGCTACCCGCAGCCCCAAGGTTTCCGAGCGCGTAGCGCCGAAACCCGCCGACCCGCAACCGAAAAAGAAAAAACACGACGAAGACGACGGCCCCGACTTCAGCACCTTGCTGCGTGCGTGGATCGAAAGCCATCGCGCCAGCCTGCTCGATAGCCTGCGCCGCCTGGGCAAGCAGCCGATCGGCAGCTTTTTCACCTGTCTGGTGATGGCCGTGGCCCTGAGCCTGCCGATGGGCTTGTCGCTGCTGCTCAATAACGTGGAACGCCTGGGCGGCTCCTGGCAGCGTGCGGCGCAGATTTCGCTGTACCTGAACCTGGATGCCAGCACCCAGGACGGCGAAGCGCTGCGCGACGACATCAAGAACATCCCTGGCGTGGCGGATGCCGAATACGTCAGCCGTGACCAGGCGCTTGAGGAGTTCCAGCAGCAGTCCGGCCTGGGCGAGGCGCTCAAGGAGTTGCCGCAGAACCCGCTGCCAGGCGTGGTGCTGGTCACGCCAAACGAAGTGGACAAGACGGCGCTGGAAGCCCTGCGACAAAAACTCGCAGAGATGCCCAAGGTGCAACAGGCGCAACTTGATCTAGTCTGGGTAGAGCGGCTGGCCGCGATTCTCAAGCTGGGCGACCGTTTTGTGTTCGGCCTGACCGTGCTGTTGGTGTCTGCATTACTTTTGGTGATAGGTAATACCATTCGTCTTCATATTGAAAACCGTCGCACCGAGATAGAAGTGATTAAACTGGTCGGCGGCACGGACAGCTATGTGCGTCGGCCTTTTCTGTATATGGGCGCGCTTTATGGCTTCGGTGCCGGGGTTTTGTCCTGGGGCGTACTGGCGTTCGGCTTGAACTGGCTCAACGACGCGGTTGTCGGCCTGGCCGGCTTGTACGGCAGTGATTTTGCCTTGGCCGGCGTGCCGGTTGCTGATGGATTTTCACTCTTGCTTGGCGCGGTCTTGTTGGGGTATATCGGTGCTTGGATTGCAGTCGCACGGCATTTGCGTGAGCTGGCACCGAAGTAGTTAATGTCTGGGTAATGTGGTTTCGTTTGTATTGACCGTATCAGTGGTTTAGGGAACTTGTCCTACGGTTCCCGGTCAATTTTCGCAGTGCTGAACTGCACGAGTTATGTGAGTCGGAGGTTTTTTCGTATGACCACTTCTTTGCAACCTGTCTATGCCTTGGTCCCGGGTGCGAACCTGGAAGCCTACGTGCATACGGTCAACAGCATTCCATTGCTGACACCGGAGCAGGAGCGTGAACTGGCCGAGAGTCTCTACTATGAGCAGGATTTGGGGGCGGCTCGGCAGATGGTGCTCGCCCACCTGCGTTTTGTCGTACATATCGCCCGTAGCTATAGCGGCTACGGCCTGGCCCAGGCTGACCTGATCCAGGAAGGCAACGTCGGCCTGATGAAGGCTGTAAAGCGCTTCAACCCTGAAATGGGCGTGCGCCTTGTGTCGTTTGCCGTGCACTGGATCAAGGCGGAAATCCACGAGTTCATCCTGCGCAACTGGCGCATTGTGAAAGTCGCGACCACCAAGGCCCAGCGCAAGCTGTTCTTCAACCTGCGCAGCCAGAAAAAACGCCTGGCGTGGCTGAACAACGAGGAAGTCCACCGTGTGGCCGAAAGCCTCGGTGTGGAACCGCGTGAAGTGCGCGAGATGGAAAGCCGCCTCACCGGCCATGACATGGCCTTCGACCCGGCCGCCGAAGCGGACGACGACAGCGCCTTCCAATCGCCGGCCAACTACCTGGAAGACCACCGGTATGACCCGGCGCGTCAGCTGGAGGACGCCGACTGGAGCGACAACTCCAACCACAACCTGCACGAAGCGCTGGAAGTGTTGGACGACCGCAGCCGTGACATCCTCTACCAGCGCTGGCTGGCGGAAGAAAAAGCCACGCTGCACGACCTGGCGCAGAAGTACAACGTGTCGGCCGAGCGGATTCGCCAGCTTGAGAAAAGCGCGATGAACAAGCTGAAGTTGTCGATCGCCGCCTGATCCAGTCGGCAACACTGGGTCAAAAATGTGGGAGGGGGCTTGCCCCCGATAGCGGTGGAT
>NZ_JBAWDE010000026.1:0-4801 GCF_049590575.1 Pseudomonas sp. | reverse complement strand
TGTGGGAGGGGGCTTGCCCCCGATAGCAGTGGACCAGTTTGCGCATGTGCTGGCTGATACACCGCTATCGGGGGCAAGCCCCCTCCCACAGGGGACCGCGTTTCCAAGTTAGTTCGAGGTTTTCGGCGCGGTCGTCTGGCTGCTGCTCAGCGGTCGGCCCCCCTTGGTGGTCTCCGCTTTCTGCTTTTTCGCCGCCTTGGCGTCGTGGGTCTGGGTCAGCACGGTGGAATCGGTAGCACCCGACGTCGAATCGGCGTCGGTTGATTCAGCGGCCATGGCCGCGCCACTCAGTGCAACGCCCAGCACGAGGCCGGCACCCAACAGGGATATTTTCATAAACATTCTCCAGTTCAAAAACAGCGGACTGCTCAGGTGGCGCCTTGAATTCGATCAAGACCCTACACCAAAGCGTTGTGTATGACAGCTTGTATAAAACATGGCCTTTTAGAACTACCGAGCAAAGCCACTAGTTCGCCATGCCGCCATATATTTTCTTAAACCAATCGACTGGTAGGTTTAGGCTTAGTTCCGAAAGGTAAGAAAATATTTCTTATTTCACGCAAAAAATAGCTTTTGTTTGACTTATAACCGCAAGAATTGCCTTAATTATGCGGTTTTTGCGATTCAAAACGCCACAAAGTGATATCGCTTAGACACCATCTACAACAATAATTAATACAATTATTACACTTTTATAACTGCGAAACCCGCCAAGTAATTGCAATTAGCCATCGGTTAAAAATTGCGATCAAGGCGAACTATTGCCCATGAAAAAGTGACGAGCGCGCTGTGTAACGCGTGTGCTTTGACCCCCTATTTTCAACAAACAGTTGTCGGAGAAACTCTATGAGTAAACGCAAAATGATCGGTGCGCAGTCGGCATTCGCCCTGCTGGCATTGGCCGTGTCCCACGCGCACGCGGCCACCAGCCCGGCCCTGGACGAGGGCCGGGTGAGCCGCGCAGAAAAGGCCGCGGACAAAACCCTGGCGAAGATGACCATGGAAGAAAAGCTCGCCTACATCGGCGGCACTGGCGGTTGGGACGTCAAGCCGCTGACCCAGTACGGCATCCCGCAGATCCATGGCGCCGATGGCGGCGTCGGCGTGCGCTACACCAGTGAAGGCAACGCGCAGGGCGTGGTGTACCCGTCGGGGCCGAACCTGGCAGCCAGTTGGAACCCGCGCCGTGCCATCGACCTGGGCCGAGCCCTGGGCTACGACACCGCCAGCGGCGGTTATCAGTTCGTCACCGGCCCCGGCGTGAACCTGTACCGCATGCCGTACAGCGGCCGTGCGTTCGAGTATTTGTCCGGTGAAGACCCGTTCCTCGGCGCCAGCCTGGGGCCGGCGGTAATCAACGGGATTCAGTCGCGCGGCGTGTGGGCCAACGCCAAGCATTTCGCGGCCAATGACCAGGAAAGCAACCGCTTCCACCTCAACGAAACCATCAGCGAGCGCGTGCTGCGCGAGATGACCTTGCCGCCTTTCGAGTCTGCCTCGAAGAACAGCAAAGTCGCGATGATGATGTGTGCGTTCCAGAAGGTGAACGGCGAATTCGCGTGCCAGAACAAGCACCTGATGCGCGACATCCTGAAGACCGAATGGGGCTACCCAGGCTTCGTCCAGAGCGACTACAACGCCGTGGTCGACGGCTTGCCGGCAGCACAGGCCGGCACCGACCTGGACATGATGGGCTACCAGATGAACAGCACCGTCCTCAAGCCGTACCTGGACAGTGGTGAGCTGAGCAGCGCGACCATCGATGACAAGGTTCGCCGCATCCTCAAGCAGATCTACCTGTACAAGTTCGACAGCAAAGCCCCGCTGACCAGCCACAACATGAACAGCGCCACCAGCAACCGCACCGCGCTGAATGCCGCGCGCGAAGGCATCGTGCTGCTGAAAAACCAGAACAGCCTGCTGCCGCTGGACGCCAAGAAGGTCAAGCGCATCGCCGTGGTCGGCACCCTGGCCAAGTACGCGCCGCCGACCGGTTTCGGCAGCGCCAACGTGATGGCCGCCAACTACATCAGCGAGCTGAGCGGCTTGCAGCAACTGGCGCCGGGCGCCAAGGTCGAGTTCATCGACGGGCTGTCGCTGGATCCGGCCACCTCGACCTGGACCCATGCCGACAGCAATGGCAACAGCGTCAAAGGCGTGAAGACCGAGTTCTTCAGCAACACCAACTGGTCCGGTGACCCGGCTGCCACCCGCACCGACACCCACGTCAACCTCGACTGGTCGACCGACAGCCTGCCAGTGAACGGCGATACCGCCGCCACGTCGATTCGCTACAGCGGCCAGATCACCCCGACCGTCAGCGGCGAACAGGTGTTCAAGATCCGCGCCGACGGTGCGGTACGCCTCTACGTCAACGGCAAGAAAGTCCTCGACAACGGCGACGGCAAACCGCTGCCGAACAACAGCATTCCGCCGACCATTCCGGTATTCGCCAAGGTCAACCTTGAAGCCGGCAAACCGGTCGACATCAAGCTCGAATACTCGCGCCGCAACGGTTACCTCTCCACCATGGGCGGCCTGGTGGGCGTGCAGATGAGCTGGGCATCGCTGGTTGCACCGCAGGACCTGGCCCAGTACGACGCCGTACTGGTGGCAGCCGGTAACAGCAATGAATACGAAGGCGAAGGCTTCGACCACAGCTTCGACCTGCCGGAATACCAGAACCTGCTGATCCAGAGTATCGCCAAGGTCAACCCGAACACCGTGGTTACCCTGCACGGCGGCACCGGCTTGAAGATGAGCGACTGGATCGACCAGGTGCCGGCTGCGCTGCACGCGTTCTACCCTGGGCAGAACGGCGGCCAGGCCCTGGCAGAGATCCTGCTGGGCAAGGTCAACCCGTCGGCCAAGCTGCCGATCAGTATCGAACGCAACATCGAAGACAACCCGATCTACGCGACTTTCCCCAAGTTCGACAATCAGGAAACCCTGAGCGAGATGAGCTACAAGGACGACCTGTTCCTGGGCTATCGCGGCTACGAGAAGAAGGGCATCAAGCCGCTGTATCCGTTCGGTTATGGCTTGTCGTACACCACCTTCGGCTACAGCAACATCAGCGTCAGCCCTGGCGTGGCAGTGGCCGGTGCGCCGATCAAGGTGTCGTTCGACCTGGCCAACACCGGCAAGGTCGCGGGCGCCGAAGTCGCCGAGCTGTACGTGGGCCAGAACAACCCGAAAGTCGAACGCGCGATCAAGGAGCTCAAGGGCTACAAGAAAGTGTTCCTCAAGCCTGGCGAGAGCAAGCGCGTGACCATCGAGCTCAACGACCGCTCGCTGGCCTACTACGACGTGGCCAGCAAGCAGTGGGTGGTGGATGCCGACAGCTTCAACCTGTCGGTGGGGGCTTCGTCCCAGGACATCCGCCTGAACGCCAAGCTGGTCAACCCGTTCCGCCAGGAACTGTCGACCACCACCAGCAACCCGCTGCCGCGTTCAGCGCTGAACTCGACGCTGCGTGAATCGACGGTGAAGACCGGCGGTGTGCTGCATCAAAATGAAGGGGACAGCGGCACCAGCGACGGTGATGGCTATGACATGAGCGATGACACGACCCAAGGCAGTGCTGCGGGTAAATAAGCCGGACGCGGTCTAGTGTGGGAGCGGGCTTGCTCGCGAAGGCGGTGTGTCAGTCGGCGCATGTGATGGCTGACCCATCGCTTCGCAGGCAAGCCAGCTCCCACATTTGACCGTGCCCACTTTAGATTGCCGTATTTCACCCTCGATTTCTGATGGCCGCCTCGACCCGCGCAATGTAGGCATCGAAGCGCGCCACCAGGTCCACCTGTTCTGGAAAGCGCAGCCACTGGATCTGCAGGCCATCCATCATGGCCAGGATTTCTTCCACCAGCCCGGCGATGTCCACGTCGCTGCGCACCTCCCCTGCCGCCACCAGGTCGGCAAACTGCCCGTGCAAACGTCGCTGGATCCCCGCATAGCGCTCCTGGAACCAGGCCCACGCCGGTTGCGTATCGAGCAGGCTTTCCGCATTCAAAATGGTAAACGCGCGCACCACGCCGGGCGCGGTGGCGTTCGAGCGGTTGATCGCACGCAGGCTGCCGAGCAACCCGGACAACGACTTCTCCGCGCGGACTTCATCGGCAATTCGTTGGTTGACCTCGTCGCGGCGTTGCAGCACGCCCATCAACAACGAGATTTTGCTGGGAAAGTGATGCAGCAGGCCAGCCACGGAAATACCGACAATCGCCGCCACCTGGGCCACGGAGGCGCCGCTGTAGCCCTCCAGGGAAAACACCTGCAAGGCCGCGTCCAGCAGCTCTTCGCGGCGTTTTTCACCCTTGGGTGCGCGTCGGGTTTTGGGGGCAGGTTCGGTCATGGGAACATCCTTGTGGGCAGGCTTGCACCGTATCCAAATTGCCCCCGGGCCGCAAATAAAGCTCAGGCGCTTTCGCGTTCGATCAGGCGGCAGTCCAACAGGTTCAGGCGCTGTACCTCATCCTCCACAGGTAAAACCCCAAGGCTTTGCAGCACCCGGGTGGCCGCCAGCACGCCGATTTCCAACGCCGGTGGCTTGATGGTGCTCAGGCTCGGCAACAGCATTTCGGCAAACGGGTAATCGCCGAAACCGAGTACCGCGCAGTCCTCGGGGATCTTCAACCCGGCACGCTGCCCGGCGAGCAGGCCACCGGCGGCCAGGTTGTCATTGGCGAAGAAAATCGCGTCGGGCGGCGTGGCGTGGCTCATCAAGCTTTCCATCGCCTGCTTGCCCGCGTCAAAGGGCGCGCGGTCGGCGTCGGGGGCGAAAGTCCAGGGCTGCACACCC
>NZ_JBAWDE010000025.1:0-5984 GCF_049590575.1 Pseudomonas sp. | reverse complement strand
GCTCGCGAATGCGGTGTGTCAGTTGATGCACCTGGTACTGATACACCGCTTTCGCGAGCAAGCCCGCTCCCACGTTTTTATTGGGTTTGCAGATAAGGACCTGCTTCAGCTGCAGGCTACCGCAACTTGCGCGGCTGCCTACAGTTACGCCAGAATCCGCCGGCTTGTACGGCTGGCTTGTCGTCTCTATGGTTGCTCGGTCGCTGCTCATCAGCGATCAGGTTTAGTAGCCTGATGGTTAAGTTAAGTCGTACCACTCCGACCTCTATGGCGGCTGTGCGTAGGGCATCTTCGGGTGCGCCGGCTTTTGCTTAACTTCCCCGGTCTACTAACCTGCGCCCAGCTGCCACCCTATCGTTTAGTAGCGAGTCGATGGCGGCCTCATTCGAGGAAGTTAAGACATGTTCAAGCCAACCCCAAATCCACCGCCGTCCGTCTTTATCATCGCCCCCGATACCGACGACGAAGCCCTCATGATCAACAGCCTGGAAACCTTCGCCTCGGTCAGCGCCTTGCTGCTCGACCTGTCTGAAGAGCTGCACGGCAAAACGCGCGACACCGTCCTGGCCATCCACCAACTGAGTGCGCTGGGCACGCAGATGGTCGGCAAAATGCTCGACCGCCATACCCCGGCTCGCTGAACCCCAGGCAAAAAAAGACCTCCCGAAGGAGGTCTTTTTTCGTCACGCTGCTTTAAGTGCCAGCACTACCGGATCAGCAGCTGTAGTACAGCTCGTATTCCAGTGGGTGTACGAAGGTGCGAACCTTGATTTCTTCTGCGCTTTTCAGCTCGATGTAGGCATCGATGAAGTCGTCGCTGAACACGCCGCCTTTGGTCAGGAACGCACGGCCCTTGTCCAGCTCTTCCAGGGCTTCTTTCAGGCTGCCGCACACTTGTGGGATCTCTTTGGCCTCTTCAGGCGGCAGGTCGTACAAGTTTTTGTCGGCGGCGTCGCCAGGGTGGATCTTGTTCTGGATACCGTCCAGGCCGGCCATGACCAGGGCAGCGAAGGCCAGGTATGGGTTGGCTGCTGGATCCGGGAAGCGAGCTTCGATACGGCGAGCGCGCGGGCTGGACACGTAAGGAATACGGATCGAAGCGGAACGGTTACGTGCCGAGTAGGCCAGCATCACCGGAGCTTCGAAACCTGGGACCAGACGCTTGTAGGAGTTGGTCGACGGGTTGGTGAAGCCGTTCAGGGCCTTACCGTGCTTGATGATACCGCCGATGAAGTACAGGGCGGTGTCGGACAGGCCGGCATAACCTTCGCCAGCGAAGGTGTTCTTGCCTTCTTTGGCGATGGACAGGTGAACGTGCATACCCGAACCGTTATCGCCGTACAGTGGCTTAGGCATGAAGGTCGCGGTACGGCCGTAAGCCACGGCAGTGTTGTGTACGCAATACTTCAGCGTTTGAACTTCGTCAGCCTTGGCAACCAGGGTGTTGAACTTCACGCCGATTTCGTTCTGACCGGCAGTGGCCACTTCGTGGTGGTGCACTTCGATGACCAGGCCCATGTCTTCCATGGCGTTGCACATGGAGGTACGGATTTCGTGGTCATGGTCGAACGGCGGAACCGGGAAGTAGCCGCCTTTGATGCCTGGACGGTGGCCATGGTTGCCGCCTTCCACGTCCTGGTCTGACATCCAGGAGCCTTGCTCGGAGTAGATCTTGAACATCGAGCCGGAGATGTCGGACTTGAATTTCACCTGGTCGAAGATGAAGAACTCAGGCTCCGGGCCTACGAATACGGTGTCACCGATACCGGTGGACTTCAGGTATTCCTCGGCACGCTTGGCGATCGCACGTGGGTCGCGGTCGTAGCCTTGCATGGTCGAAGGCTCGATCACGTCGCACACCAGGATCAGGGTGGCTTCTTCGGTGAACGGGTCGAGCACGGCAGTGCTGTCGTCCGGCATCAGGATCATGTCGGAGGCTTCGATGCCTTTCCAGCCAGCGATGGAGGAACCGTCGAACATTTTGCCTTCTTCGAAGAAAGCATCATCCAGCGCGTCGCGAGCCGGCATGGTCACGTGGTGCTGAGTACCTTTAGTGTCCGTGAAGCGCAGATCAATCCATTTAACGTCATGATCTTTGATGAGTTGAACCGACTTCGACATGGTGTCCTCCGGGTGGCTTCGGGCTGGGTAGTGGAGTTAGCCCTTAGAATGTGGGTGATGCCGGCGCGAATACTCGACCAAGGCAACCTGCCTCACAAGAGAGCAAATTGCATGCCAGTGCGCCAACATGGCCTTTTTGCCTCAAAATGGCCCCTATAACGGTGCAATCCGTTGAAGTGCGATAAATAACGCACTGCAATGTAGCGTTAATCTGCGCAAATGACCCGTTTTGGTGCGCGCAATCTGCGATGCATATTAACTGGTTAAACCTTGAGCGATTTCCGCTATAATCCGCGCCCCCCTTTTTCGGCAGGCCCTGCGCGCGCTGTTTCCATGAAATTAATCGTTAAAGTGTTCCCCGAGATCACCATCAAAAGCCGACCGGTACGGATGCGTTTCATCCGTCAGTTGGCCAAGAACATCCGTGCCGTGCTCCGTGACCTGGACCCGGCTGTGGTGGTGAATGGCGTGTGGGACAACCTCGAGCTGGAAACCCGCATTACCGACGCCAAAGCCCTGAAGGACATGACCGAACGCCTGAGCTGCATGCCGGGCATCGCGCATTTCCTGCAGGTGGATGAGTACCCGCTGGGCGACTTCGACGACATCACCGAAAAGTGCAAATTGCACTTCGGTGGTGAGCTGGAAGGGAAGATTTTTTCGGTGCGCTGCAAGCGTGCCGGCAAGCACCCGTTCAGCTCCATGGACGTCGAGAAATACGTCGGCAGCAAGCTGCGTCGCGAGTGCGGCGCCGCCGGAATTTCCCTGAAAGCGCCGCAAATTGAAGTGCGCATGGAAATTCGCGACCAACGGTTGTTTGTGATCCACAGCCAGCACAACAGCATCGGCGGCTACCCGCTCGGCGCCCTGGAACAGACCCTGGTATTGATGTCCGGCGGTTTCGATTCCACGGTGGCGGCCTACCAGATCATGCGCCGCGGCCTGATGAGCCACTTCTGCTTCTTTAACTTGGGCGGGCGTGCACATGAATTGGGCGTGATGGAAGTCGCGCACTTTATCTGGAAGAAGTACGGCAGCTCCCAGCGCGTGCTATTTGTGAGCGTGCCGTTCGAAGAAGTGCTGGGCGAAATTCTCGGCAAAGTCGATAACAGTCATATGGGCGTAGTTTTGAAGCGTATGATGTTGCGCGCTGCGTCCCGAATCGCCGACCAGTTGCAGATCGACGCGCTGGTGACCGGCGAAGCGATCTCCCAGGTCTCCAGCCAGACGCTGCCGAACCTGTCGCTGATCGACTGCGTGACCGAAAAGCTGGTGCTGCGCCCGCTGATCGCCAGCCACAAACAGGACATCATCGACCTGGCAGAAGAAATCGGCACCGCCGACTTTGCCAAGCACATGCCTGAATATTGCGGGGTCATCTCGGTGAACCCCAAGACCCACGCCAAGCGCAACCGCGTGGAGTACGAAGAACAACAGTTCGACATGGCGATTCTGGAGCGTGCGCTCGAGAACGCCAAGATGGTCCCGATCGATCGCGTAATCGACGAACTGGGCCAGGATGTGCAGATCGAAGAAGTCAGCGAAGCCCTGGCCGGCCAGATCGTCGTCGACATCCGTCACCCGGATGCCGCCGAGGATGAGCCGCTGGAAGTCGCTGGCGTCGACGTACAAACGCTGCCGTTTTATGCATTGAACGCGCGTTTCAAGGAACTGGATAACAGCCGTCAGTACCTGCTGTATTGCGACAAAGGCGTGATGAGTCGCCTGCATGCCCACCATTTGCTCAGTGAGGGGTATGCCAATGTGCGCGTTTATCGACCGAGCTAAGAGCCCGGGGCTGTTTGCCTGTGGCCTGCGTCACCGGCCCCCCGACTCTGCCGTCAAGCTGTAACGGCAAGGCCTGACTCTACTGTTAATCGCTGCCACGACCTGTCAGCACACCGAATCCTCTGATCGAGATACACAAGTGATCGAAAATCTACGTAACATCGCCATCATTGCTCACGTTGACCATGGTAAAACCACCCTGGTAGACAAACTCCTGCGTCAATCCGGCACCCTGGAGCGCAACGAGCTCAACGACGAGCGCGTGATGGACTCCAACGACCAGGAAAAAGAGCGCGGTATTACCATCCTGGCTAAAAACACCGCTATCAACTGGAACGGCTACCACATCAACATCGTGGATACCCCGGGCCACGCCGACTTCGGCGGCGAAGTAGAACGCGTAATGTCGATGGTCGACTCCGTTCTGCTGCTGGTTGACGCCCAAGACGGCCCTATGCCGCAAACCCGTTTCGTGACCAAGAAGGCGTTCGAAGCCGGCCTGCGTCCGATCGTGTGCATCAACAAGGTTGACCGTCCAGGCGCGCGTCCGGACTGGGTTCTGGACCAGATCTTCGACCTGTTCGACAACCTGGGTGCTACCGAAGAACAGCTGGACTTCAAAGTCGTCTACGCCTCGGCCCTGAACGGCATTGCCGGTCTGGAACACACCGACATGGCTGAAGATATGACCCCGCTGTACCAGTCGATCGTCGACAACGTACCGGCGCCGAAAGTTGACCGTGACGGCCCGTTCCAGATGCAAATCTCGGCACTGGACTACAACAGCTTCCTGGGTGTTATCGGTGTTGGCCGTATCGCTCGTGGTAGCGTCAAGCCGAACACTCCGGTTGTCGCCATCGGCGCCGACGGCAAGAAGCGTAACGGCCGTATCCTGAAGCTGATGGGCCACCACGGCCTGCACCGCATCGACGTTGAAGAAGCTTTCGCCGGCGATATCGTGTGCGTCAGCGGTATGGACTCGCTGTTCATCTCCGACACCCTGTGCCAGCCGGACAACGTCGAGGCCATGAAGCCTCTGACCGTTGACGAGCCGACCGTTTCCATGACCTTCCAGGTAAACGACTCGCCTTTCTGCGGTAAAGAAGGCAAGTTCGTGACGTCCCGTAACATCAAGGAACGTCTGGACAAAGAGCTGCTGTACAACGTTGCTCTGCGCGTTGAAGAAGGCGACTCGGCTGACAAGTTCAAAGTCTCCGGCCGTGGTGAGCTGCACCTCTCGGTACTGATCGAAACCATGCGTCGCGAAGGCTTCGAAATGGGTGTTGGTCGTCCTGAAGTGATCATCCGTCAAGTTGACGGCGTGAAGCAGGAACCGTTCGAAAACGTCACCATCGACACCCCTGAAGAATCCCAGGGCAAGGTCATGGAAGAGATGGGCCTGCGTAAGGGTGACCTGACCAACATGGTGCCGGATGGCAAAGGCCGTGTACGTCTGGAATACAACATCCCTGCGCGTGGTCTGATCGGTTTCCGTAACCAGTTCCTGACCCTGACCAACGGTGCTGGCATCCTGACCTCGATCTTCGATCGCTACGACACCATGAAGTCCGGCGACATGTCCGGCCGTCAGAACGGTGTTCTGGTCTCGGTAGAAACCGGCAAGGCACTGACCTACTCCCTGGAAACCCTCCAGGCGCGTGGCAAGCTGTTCGTTGAACACGGTCAAGAGATCTACAACGGTCAGATCGTTGGTCTGAACAGCCGTGACAACGACATGGGCGTCAACCCAACCAAAGGCAAGAAGCTCGACAACATGCGTGCTTCGGGTAAAGACGAAACCATCGCCCTGGTTCCACCTGTTCGCTTCACCCTGGAACAGGCTCTGGAATTCATCCAGGACGACGAGCTGTGCGAAGTCACGCCGAAGTCGATCCGCCTGCGTAAGAAAATCCTGGACGAAGGCGAGCGTACCCGCGCTGCCAAGAAAGCCAAGAACTGAGTTAACTCAGGCTGAATGAAAAACGCCCCCGGTCGAAAGGCCGGGGGCGTTTTTTTATGCCTGCAGAATAGGCAGTGAATGCACCGGCCCTATCGGGGGCAAGCCCCCTCCCACA
>NZ_JBAWDE010000024.1:0-5101 GCF_049590575.1 Pseudomonas sp. | reverse complement strand
GTTCGGCCACCAGGTGCAGCATCAGGTCGATGCCCGCCGTAACCCCGGCGCTGCAACTGACCGGGCCATCGATCACGTAAAGCCGGTTTTCCAGCACGCGGGCCTTGGGCGCCATGGCCTGCAATGTCGCGCACAGCGCGTGATGGGTGGTGCATTGGCGCCCGTCGAGCAGGCCGGCCCTGGCCGCGCTCAAGGCCCCCGCACACACGCATACCAGGCGCTCGCCTGAAGGTGCGAATACGGTTTGCAACCACTGGGTCAGCGTGTTGCTCGCCGATTCAAAAACCTTTTGACGCGCCTTGGTGACCCTCGACGTGGAGCCTACCAGCACCACCAAAGTGCCCGGTGCGAGGCTTTGCGGCAGCGGCGCCAGCCCGCTCAGCGGCAAGCCGATGGAGGTTTGCAGGGATTCGACCGGGCTGACGTACTGCAAGTCGACGTCGATGGCCGCCGGGTCCTCGGCTTGCGCGGCAAGGCGCAGCACTTCGGCGGGGCCGGCCAGGTCCAGCATCAGCACGTTGGGCAGCAGCACGAACAGCACCGGCAGGCTCACGGTTTCAACCCTCCAGGGCCTGGGCGACGCTGACGATGCGCGCAAAGCGATCTTCCAGCACCAGCTCGGTGCGCTCGCGAATCTCAGCGGGTGTGAACACCCGGCCACTGCGTGTAAGGATCATGGGGAAGGTCAGGGTCGCCTCGCTGACAAAATCCACGCCGAGGCCGCTGTCGGACGCTTGCCGCGTGGTGGTTTCACAGCACTGTTCAGTGCGGATGCCGCTGATGATCAACCGGGTCACTCCCATTTCCGTGAGCCGCGCCGCCAGGGGCGTGCCGGCGAAGGCGCTGTGGTAGCGCTTGTGAATGATCAGGTCGGGGTTGATCGACAGTTCGCTGAGCGCTCGGACGTTACCCGAGGCCAGCGAAAAGTGCCCCTGCTCTTCCACGTGGAAGACTTGTATCACCGGAATGCCCTGTTGCACACAGCCGTCGATCAACGCCTGTTGTTTTTCCAGGTAGGCCGGCAGGTCATTTTCGGACCAATAGGTTGAATGCCGAAACGAATGCTGGGCATCGATAACGATAAGGGCTTTGCGGCTCATGACAGATCCTTGTGGCGTGCATTACGGTGAATGATGCAAGCCATGGTAGGCACGCCAGCGGATCAGCAACAGGCGCGTGCCGGACCATTAAGGGACGGATTCGGACATGCCTACCGGTGCAGATCACCTTGGCAAGTTTCCCGCAGCGTGGTCAAGGCCAGCAATGCACATACCGCCGCCCCGGCCATGAACGCGCGATGACTTCGACATTCAGGTCTTTAGGCAGGTTGAACGGCGGGTGAATCATGATCACGAGGTCCAGCTCACCGGCTTGATCTGCGCGCTCACCGCCGACTGGGTCAGCCCCACCTGCTGCCCGGCGGCGGCGAAAGTGCCGTGCCGCGCCGCGCATACAAAGGTCAGCAATTCTCGGATCATCTGGCCACCCTCCCGGTTGTGTCGCGTTCAGCAGCCGCTCAATGCGACCTGCGGCCGCTCGCCAGCAAAGAAGAAGGGCCGCAAACGCACGCCCACGCCGTTGCCGATAAACGCCGCCACCAGCCACACCCAGCCATGCAGGCTGCCCGAGGCGATGCCGCTGAAGTACGCGCCGATATTGCAGCCGTACGCCAGGCGCGAGCCGTAACCCAGCAGTAAGCCGCCGATCACCGCCGCCACCAGCGAGCGCGCGGGGATTTTCAGGCTCGGCGCAAAACGCCCGGCCAGGCCTGCGGCCAACAACGCGCCGAGCACGATGCCGATGTCCATCACGCTGGTGACGTCTTCCCACACCGGCGCGGCCAGGGCCTTGGCGTTACCCGGCATCTGCCAGAACGCCCAGCTGGCCACGTCCACACCCAGGCCGCTCGCCACCTTGGCGCCCCACAGCGCGAACGCCGAGGTAATGCCCCATGGCCGACCGGCCAACGCCAGGGTCGCGTAGTTGAGCAATGCCAGGCCAATCGCGCCCCACACCAACGGCCACGGTCCACGCAGGAAGCGGCGCAGGCCCTGGTGTTCGCTGGTCACGCCCGTTTCGAGCTGGCCATGGCGGCGTTTTTCCAAACCTACGGTGACCACTGCAATCAGGCCGAACACCGCCAGGCTGAGGATCAGCGCCGGTACCACGCCGAAGCTCTTGACGATCGACACCGCGGGGAACGCCGGCAGCGCAAACCACCAGTCCACGTGGTGAGTGGCGATCAGCGAGCCGCAGATAAAGAACAACAGCGTGACCAGCATGCGCGCATTGCCGCCGCCCACCGTGAACAGCGTGCCGGACGCACACCCGCCGCCCAGCTGCATGCCGATGCCGAAAATAAACGCGCCGAACACCACCGAAACCCCGGCCGGTGCCACCAGCCCGACCACCGGCTGCCCGAACAGCGTGCCCGCCCCCAGCGCCGGGAAGAACAGCAGCACCGCCACCGCCAGCATCACCATTTGCGCACGCAGGCCGGCGCCGCGTCGATCATTGATAAACACGCGCCAGGCCGAGGTAAAACCGAAGGCGGCGTGGTACAGCGTCAAGCCCAGCGCGGCGCCGACCACCAGCAACAGCACCTGGCGCGAGCCGACGCTGTTTTGCAGGAACAGGGCGCCGAGCACCAGGATGATAAAGGCCACCAGCGGCGCGACGGGCTTGCGCGCGGGGGCGAGAGGGAGAGTGGTGCTCATGGAGTATCTCGGTTCGTTTGAATGTGGAAGGTTGCGAGTCGTCGCTGGAGGTTACGCTTGCACAGCGCCCATTCAACCATGCCTTTGGGAGGAGCACGATCGTACCCGAATTTTCCACGGGTCACTGGAGCCGATCGAGGTTACGCGCAGGAAGTCCGGTTAGCAGCGAACAACACGACTCTGCCACGCTCATCCCCGCTCCACCGACCCCGACACCGGCAGATTCCCCAACAGCTTGAGCCCCGTGCTCTTCACAAACGTGGCGTAGTCCATCGGCTTCTGGATGCGGGTTTCCGCGTTGGGCAGCACGTAGGCCCAGGCACGCTGGGAGGACGCGTCGTACACCAGTTTGAACAGGCGCGTCGGCACCCAGACCTTGTTGTCGCCGATGGTGCCGTAGCCGGTGTAGAACAGCGGGCCGGTAAACACGTAGACGTCGCCGCCGGCGCGCTTGGCGAACTTGCGCACGTCGGCCTCGACCTTGCTCCAGATCTTGCGGTTGTTGGTCGGGTCCTGGGGCACCATGTTCGACAGCGCGAAGGATTGCGCCATGGCATGCGCGTTCGGCGCATCGGCGGCCGGGGCCTGGTGGCCACGGTCCACCGCCGGGTGCTGACTGCGGTAGTCGCTCAACTCGGCGCGCCCGGCCTTGGGAATGCGTGGGTCGGGATAGAACTGGTTGGTGCGCTCCTCGCCTTTAGCCTCCTTCAACTGCGCGGCGTTCAAGCGTTCGACCACCACCAGCGGGGTCTTGCTGGCTTGCGAGTACAGCACCGCGAAGGTATCGGAACACAGGGCCAGGGGTTTCATCGCCGCCGGGACCGTGGCGGTGTTGATTGGGTTTCTGGCCGGGAACAGTTCGGCGCAACTGTCGAACGAGGCACGTTGTTGCGAGGCGGTATAAGGGTTCGCCAGGCTGCGGGCGTCGACGGTGGTGGAGAGCAAAACGAGGGCGGACAGCCCGGCTGCAATGTTGCGTAGGTACATGCGTCAGATCTTATGCTGAGGGTAAACAGGCAAGCACGAATGCTCGTGCGGGGCGTATGGACCCTGACAAGTCTGTTTGGTGCCGCAAGGCTCACGGATAAGGTTGAACTCTCCTACACCTGAGGTCTCAGAACCCTACATCCCAGGGAGAACTTTATGACCCAGACCGCATTAGTCGTCGGCGCCAGCGGCATCGTTGGCAGCGCCATTACCCAATTACTGCTCGACAACCAGTGGCAGGTCGCCGCGCTTTCCCGCCAACCGTCGCAGGTGCCGGGAGTGATTCCGGTGGCCGCTGACCTGCAGGACCCGAACTCCCTGCAACAGGCGCTGGCAGAGCTGAAACCGACCCACGTGTTCATCACCACCTGGTCACGCCAGGCCACCGAAGCCGAGAACATCCGCGTGAACGCCGCCATGGTGCGCAACGTGCTCGACGCCGTGCGCCCGGCCGGCAGCGTGCAGCACGTGGCATTGGTCACCGGCTTGAAGCACTACCTCGGCCCGTTCGAAAACTATGGCAAGGGCAGCCTGCCGAAGACGCCGTTTCGCGAGGACCAGGGTCGCCTGGACGTGGAAAACTTCTACTACGCCCAGGAAGACGAAGTGTTCGCCGCCGCTGAAAAGGACGGCTTCACCTGGAGCGTGCACCGCCCGCATACCGTCACCGGCGTGGCCGTGGGCAACGCGATGAATATGGCGACCACCCTCGCCGTCTACGCCAGCGTGTGCAAGCACACCGGACGCCCATTTGTATTCCCGGGCTCGCGCGTGCAATGGGACAGCCTCACCGACATGACCGACGCGCGGCAACTGGCCAAGCAACAACTGTGGGCCGCAACCACGCCGGCTGCGGCCAACCAGGCGTTCAATATCACCAATGGCGACGTGTTCCGCTGGAACTGGATGTGGGGCCGGATCGCCGAGTACTTCGACCTCTCGCCCGCCGAGTTCCCCGCCACGCCCTCGCCACTTGAAAAGCAAATGGCCAACGACGAGGCCGCGTGGCGAGAGATCGCAGCAGAGCATGGGCTGAAAGAAAACGACATCAACCGCCTGGTTTCGCCCTGGCACACCGATGCCGACCTTGGGCGGCCGATCGAGGTGGTCACGGACATGTCCAAGAGCAGGATGATGGGCTTCACCGCCTACCAGGCCAGCGACCAGGCATTTTTCGAGGTGTTCGAACAGCTGCGCGCTGCGCGTTTGATTCCGTGACACTAATGCCCGCTCACCTCCGCTGAGTTCGCCGCGCGCGCGCCGGGTTTGAAGCCCTGCGCGCGGGCGGCCCAGACAATCGCCAGCGCGATTCCGATCAAGACCAGCATGGCCCACGGGAAAGACGCCACGCCCCAGCTGTCCAGCAGCACACCGCCGACCACGCCGCTGCCGGCAAT
>NZ_JBAWDE010000023.1:0-7715 GCF_049590575.1 Pseudomonas sp. | reverse complement strand
CATTCACATATCAAAGGTGGGAGGGGGCTTGCCCCCGATGCCGTCAGTCAGAGCACCACCGTCCGGTTGGCGTTCAAAAACACCCGCCGCTCAATGTGATACCCCACCGCCCTGGCCAATGTCAGCCCTTCGATATCCCGCCCCTTGGCAATCAAATCCTCGGGGTAGTGGCTGTGATCCACCACCTCCACGCCCTGGGCGATGATCGGGCCTTCATCCAGATCGTTGTTGATGTAATGCGCCGTGGCGCCGACCAATTTCACGCCCTTGTTGTAAGCCTGGTGATACGGCTTGGCGCCCTTGAACCCCGGCAGCAACGAGTGATGAATGTTGATCGCCTTACCATCCAGCTTGCGGCATAGCTCCGGCGACAGTACTTGCATGTAGCGCGCAAGGATTACCAGTTCGGCGCCGGTCTCTTCAATCACTTGCCACACCTGCCGCTCCTGGGACGGTTTGTCGTTAGGGTCGAGAGGGAAATGGTAGTAGGGAATCTGGTGCCAGTCGGCCAAAGGTTTGAGATCGGGGTGGTTGGACACCACGGCGACCACGTCCATGGACAGTTGGCCGATGCGCTGGCGGTACAGCAAATCGTTCAGGCAGTGATCGGCCTTGGAGACCATGATCACCACTTTTGGCCGGTAGTTCGGCGCCGTCAGCTCGAAGATCATGCCAAAGGCTTCGCCGCGCGTGGCCAGGCCATCGCGGAAAGCCTGTTCGTCGAAGCCCTCCGGTTGACGGAATTCCACGCGAATAAAAAACCGGCCCGAGAGGCGGTCATCGAACGAATGGTGCTCGGTGACGTAGCAGCCCTGTTCGAACAGGTAGCGGGTGACCGCGTCCACCGTGCCGAGCACGCTGGGGCAGTCGGCGGTCAAAATCCATGTATCGGGTGCGCGGCTCATGGGTCATTCCTCAGGCTTGGACGCTCAGGCCGAATTCGGCGGACGCATCCTGCAGCCACAACCACCAGTAATCCGAGAAGCTGCGGCGAATCACCAGCTCCCAGGTGTCTTCCGCCGTGTGGCGGATCACCAGTTGCGACTTGGCGAACACCGTACCCACCGCCTTGCCCACCGGGAAGTTGTTGGGGTGCACGTCGTAGCTGGTGGACTTCATCAGCACGTCGCGCACGTTCGGGCCGCTGAGTTCGAGGATCTGCTGGCCGCCGCTGACGTTGACGACCTGGATGTGCAGATCGCCCAGGGCGGCGCGCAGGTTTTGCTCGGCGGCGAATTCTTCACCGCTTGGCACCACCAGCAGCCACTCATCCGGGCCGAGCCATTGCAGGCTGGTTTCGCCTTTGATGATGACCTGCAGGGCACCGGGCAATTCGATGCCGAGGGCCTTGTGCACGCCGGCGGCGAAGGCGGCGTCATGGCCATCACCCCGCAGGGTCAGGTGGCCGAGCAATTTCTTTTCACGCACGGTCACGCCGGCGTTTTTGCGGCCCTTGCCGACCAGGCTGGCGAGGTCGGCATGGTGCAGCGACGACTCGGCCTTGGCACCGGTGGTGGGGCGTTGTTGGTATACGTTGGCTGCTGTCATGGAGCACCTTTCCTGAATTCTGTGGTGACTGTTCTGGCCTCATCGGGGGCAAGCCCCCGATGCAGGCACCTCGGTCTATCAGATGTTCTGCCGCTCGCCTTTCGGGTCGAAGAACACCGAAGACACAATCTCGGCCTCGATCACGCTGCCATCCGCTTGCGGTGAAAACACCCGTTCGCCGATGCGCTTCAAGCCGCCCTTCACCACCGCCATCGCAAACGAATAACCCAGGGAGTTATGCGCATAGCTTGAGGTGACGTGGCCGACCATCTTCATCGGGATTGTCTGCTTGGCATCCAGCACAAGCTGCGCGCCTTCCGGCAGCCACACATTCGGATCAATCGGCTTCAAGCCCACCAGTTGCTTGCGCTCTTCACGTACGCAGTCTTCACGGTTCATTCCGCGCCAGCCGATCCACGAGAACGGTTTGGTGCGACCTACGCACCAGCCCATGTTCAGATCGTCCGGGGTCATCGAGCCGTCGGTGTCCTGGCCGACGATGATGAAGCCCTTCTCGGCCCGCAGCACGTGCATGGTTTCGGTGCCGTAGGGTGTCAGGTTGTACTTTTTGCCGGCTTCGACGATCTGCTCGAGCACGCCCATCGCATAGTCGGCCTGCACGTTGACTTCGTACGACAGCTCACCGGTAAACGAGATACGGAACACCCGCGCCGGTACGCCGCCGACCAGGCCTTCTTTCCAGGTCATGAACGGGAAGCCGTCCTTGTCCAGGTCGATGTCGGTGACTTCGGCCAGCAGCTTGCGGCTGTTGGGGCCGGACAACGTCATGGTCGCCCAGTGGTCGGTAACCGAGGTGAAGTACACCTTGAGGTCCGGCCATTCGGTCTGCTGGTAGATCTCCAGCCACTGCAGCACGCGGGCGGCGCCGCCGGTGGTGGTGGTCATCAGGAAGTGGTTGTCGGCCAGGCACGCGGTGACGCCGTCGTCGAAGACCATGCCGTCTTCCTTGCACATCAGGCCGTAGCGCGCCTTGCCCACGTCGAGCTTGGTCCAGGCGTTGGTGTAGATGCGGTTGAGGAACTCCCGCGCGTCCGGGCCCTGGATGTCGATCTTGCCGAGGGTGGATGCATCGAGCAGGCCGACGCTGTCGCGCACGGCCAGGCACTCGCGTTTGACGGCGGCGTGCAGGTCTTCACCGTTGCGCGGGAAATACCACGGGCGTTTCCACTGGCCGACGTCTTCAAACTCGGCGCCGTTTTTCACGTGCCAGGCGTGCAGCGCGGTGTAGCGCACCGGCTCGAAGATGTGCCCGCAGTGACGGCCCGCGACCGCGCCGAAGGTCACCGGCGTGTAGTTGGGACGGAACATGGTGGTGCCCATCTGCGGGATGGTCACGTTCAGCGAACGGGCCGCGATGGCCAGGCCGTTGACGTTGCCGAGCTTGCCCTGGTCGGTGCCGAAGCCCAGCGCGGTGTAGCGTTTGACGTGCTCGACCGACTCGAAACCTTCGCGGGTCGCGAGTTCGATGGCGGCGGCGGTGACGTCGTTTTGCAGGTCGACAAATTGCTTCGGCGCCCGTGCGGTGGCTTTCTCGTGCGGCACCTGGAACAGCGCCAGGGTCGGCTCTTCGAGACGGCTCAGGGCTTTGGGCAGCGTGCCTTCGACCGGCGCAAACCCGGCTTCGCTGGCCGCGCGCACGCCGCCCTCAAAACCGTCCGCCAGGGAATCACCAAGGCCGTAGACGCCATTGATGCCGCCGACACATACGCGTTTCTGCGGTGCTTCGCCCGGTACAAAACCGAGGATGTCTTCACGCCAGGTCGGCTTGCCGCCCAGGTGCGACGCCAAGTGAACGACTGGGCTGTAGCCGCCGGAGCTGGCCACCAGGTCGCAGTCCAGCCATTCGCCGGGGCTGGTGACTTTGTGGGCTTTGACGTCAATGGCTGCGACGCGCGCAGCGGTCACGTGCTTGCTGCCACGCGCTTCGATCACGGCGCTGCCGGTGAGGATGCGAATGCCTTTGGCGCGCGCTTCTTCAACCAGTGCGCCACGTGGGTTGTGACGCGCATCGGCCACGGCAACCACTTGCAGGCCGGCGTCGAACCAGTCCAGCGCCACGCGGTAGGCGTGATCGTTGTTGGTCGACAGCAGCAGTTTCTTGCCCGGCGCCACGCCGTAACGGCGCACGTACGTCGAGACGGCGCCGGCGAGCATGTTGCCCGGCACGTCGTTGTTGCCGTACACCAGCGGGCGCTCGCAGGCACCGGTCGCCAGCACCACACGCTTGGCGCGCACACGGTGAATACGCTGACGCACCACGCCAACCGGGGCACGGTCGCCGAGGTGATCGGTGAGGCGCTCGTGAATGGTCAGGAAGTTATGGTCGTGGTAGCCGTTGACCGTGGCGCGGGGCAGCAGCACCACGTCCGGCAGGGCCTTGAGCTCGGCAATCACGCTGGCGACCCATTCGGTGGCCGGCTTGCCGTCGAGGCTCTCGCGGGAATCCAGCAGCGAACCGCCGAATTCTTCCTGCTCATCGGCGATGATCACACGGGCACCGCTGCGCGCGGCGGCCAGTGCAGCGGCCAAACCGGCAGGGCCTGCGCCCACCACCAGCACGTCGCAATGGCGGTTGAAGTTGTCGTAGGTGTCCGGGTCGTTCTCGGTCGGCGAGCGGCCCAGGCCTGCGGCCTTGCGGATGTACTTCTCGTAGGTCATCCAGAACGATTGCGGGTACATGAAGGTTTTGTAGTAGAAACCCGGCGGCATCAGCTTGCCGCCGACCTTGCCGAGAATGCCCATCATGTCGTTGTTGACGCTCGGCCAGCCGTTGGTGCTGGTGGCGACCAAACCCTGGTACAGCGCCTGTTGGGTGGCGCGCACGTTGGGGATCTGCGTGGCCTCGGTGGCGCCGATCTGCAGCACCGCGTTCGGCTCTTCGGCGCCGGCAGCAAAGATGCCGCGTGGGCGCGAATACTTGAAGCTGCGGCCGATGATGTCGACGCCGTTGGCCAGCAGGGCTGCGGCCAGGGTGTCGCCTTCAAAGCCTTTGTAGCTCTGGCCGTTGAAGGTAAACGTCAGGACCTTGTTACGGTCGATGCGGCCGCCGTTGGACAGGCGATTGATCTGGCTCATACCTTCTCTCCAGAAACCTTGGCGGTGAATTGCGGCTTGCTGCCTATCTTGTAGGTTTCAAGAATTTCGTAGGTCACGGTGTCGCGTGTGGCGTTGAAATACTGGCGGCAACCGGCGGCGTGAATCCACAGCTCGTGGTGCAGGCCACGCGGGTTGTCGCGAAAGAACATGTAGTCGCCCCACTCTTCATCGGTGCAGGCGTTCGGGTCCAGCGGGCGCGGGATGTGCGCTTGGCCGGACGCGTGGAATTCCTCTTCGGAGCGCAGTTCGCCACAGTGAGGACAGAAGATATGCAACATAGGAATTTGTCCTTTTAGTGGGCGACGGCCGCGGCGCCGTGTTCGTCGATCAGCGCACCGTTGTGGAAACGGTCGATGGAGAATGGCGCGGCCAACGGGTGCATTTCACCCTTGGCCAGGCTGGCGGCAAACACGTTGCCTGAGCCCGGCGTGGCCTTGAAGCCACCGGTGCCCCAGCCGCAGTTGAAGAACATGTTCGGTACCGGGGTCTTGGAGATGATCGGGCACGCGTCCGGCGTGGTGTCGACGATGCCGCCCCACTGGCGGTTCATGCGCACGCGCGACAGCACCGGGAACATCTCGACGATGGCCTGGATGGTGTGTTCGATCACCGGGTACGAACCGCGCTGGCCATAGCCGTTGTAACCGTCGATACCGGCGCCGATCACCAGGTCGCCCTTGTCGGACTGGCTGATGTAACCGTGCACAGCGTTGGACATGATCACGCTGTCGATAATCGGCTTGATCGGCTCGGAGACTAGCGCTTGCAGCGGGTGGGATTCGATCGGCAGGCGGAAGCCGGCCAGCGACGCCATGTGCCCGGAGTTACCCGCCGTGACCACACCGACGCGCTTGGCGCCGATAAAGCCCTTGTTGGTTTCCACGCCGATGCACACGCCGTTTTCCTTGCGAAAGCCGATCACTTCGGTCTGCTGGATCAGGTCCACGCCGAGTGCATCCGCTGCGCGGGCAAAGCCCCAGGCTACGGCGTCGTGACGAGCCACGCCGCCGCGCCGTTGCACGGTGGCACCGAGCACCGGGTAGCGGGTGTTTTTCGAGCAGTCGAGGTACGGGATCTCGTCAGCCACCTGCTTGGCGTTGAGCAGTTCGCCGTCGACGCCGTTGAGGCGGTTGGCGCTGACGCGACGCTCGGAATCACGGATGTCCTGCAGGGTATGGCACAGGTTGTAGACGCCGCGCTGGGAGAACATCACGTTGTAGTTCAGGTCCTGGGACAGGCCTTCCCAGAGTTTCATCGCGTGTTCGTAGAGGTGCGCCGACTCGTCCCACAGGTAGTTGGAACGCACGATGGTGGTGTTGCGCGCGGTATTACCGCCGCCCAGCCAGCCCTTTTCGACCACGGCCACGTTGGTGATGCCGTGCTCTTTCGCCAGGTAGTAAGCGGTGGCCAGACCATGCCCGCCGCCGCCGACGATGACCACGTCGTAGACCTTTTTAGGGGTCGGCGTGCGCCACATCTTCTGCCAGTTTTCGTGGTGGCTGAGTGAGTGCTTGAAGAGGCCGAAGCCCGAGTAGCGTTGCATAGTCATTACTCCAAAACCGCGCTCAGCGATAAACCGGGAAATCAGCGCACAGGGCGGCCACATGCTTGGCGACGTTGGCCTCGACATCGGCGTCGCCGAGGTTATCGAGGATGTCGCAGATCCAGCCAGCCAACGCCACGCATTGCGGCACTTTGAAACCACGCGTGGTCACCGCCGGGGTGCCAATACGCAGGCCCGAGGTCACGAACGGCGACTGCGGGTCATTCGGCACGGCGTTCTTGTTGACGGTGATGTGGGCACGACCGAGGGCGGCGTCCGCGTCTTTGCCGGTGAGGCCCTGGCGGATGAGGCTGACCAGGAACAGGTGGTTGTCGGTGCCACCGGAGACCACGTCATAACCGCGCTTGATGAACACCTCGGCCATGGCCTGGGCGTTGTCGATCACTTGTTGCTGATAAACCTTGAAGCCGGGCTCGGCCGCTTCCTTGAAGCACACCGCCTTGCCGGCGATCACGTGCATCAGCGGGCCGCCCTGGGCGCCGGGGAATACCGCGGAATTGAGTTTCTTCTCGATCTCTTCGTTGGCCTTGGCCAGGATCAAACCGCCACGCGGACCGCGCAGGGTCTTGTGGGTAGTGGTGGTGACCACGTCGGCGTACGGCAGCGGGTTCGGGTACAGGCCGGCGGCAACCAGGCCGGCGACGTGGGCCATGTCGACGAACAGCAGCGCGCCGACCTTGTCGGCAATCGCGCGAAACCGTGGGAAATCCAGGGTCTTGGAGTAGGCGGAGAAACCGGCCACGACCATTTTCGGCTTGTGCTCGACGGCCAGGCGTTCGACTTCGTCGTAGTCGATCAGGCCGGTGTCGGTGTTGATGCCGTATTGCACCGCGTTGTACAGCTTGCCCGAGGACGACACTTTGGCGCCGTGGGTCAAGTGGCCGCCGTGGGCCAGGCTCATGCCGAGGATGGTGTCGCCGGCATTGATCAGCGCCAGGTACACCGCGCTGTTGGCGGACGAACCGGAGTGCGGCTGCACGTTGGCGTAATCGGCGCCGAACAGCTGCTTGGCGCGCTCGATGGCCAGGGCTTCAACCTTGTCCACATGCTCGCAGCCGCCGTAGTAGCGCTTGCCTGGGTAACCTTCGGCGTATTTGTTGGTGAGGCCGCTGCCCTGGGCTTCCATCACGCGTTTGCTGGTGTAGTTCTCCGACGCGATCAGCTCGATATGATCTTCCTGACGCTGCTCCTCGGCATTCATCGCCGCCAGCAGTGCGTCGTCATATCCCTGGATCTGGTCTTGTTTGCTGAACATCGCGTCTCTCCCAGCCTTTCGTATTGTTGAGGCCCGTGCAGGGCCCTTTGATGCGATGGTAGGGCTGGCGCAGGCAGGTCAAATGCCTACGGACGCCACGCAAAGGTGCGTTTACGACATAGCGGCAACAACACCGATCAAATGTGGGAGGGGCTTGCCCCCGATAGCGGTGGATCAGCTTGCACCTAGGCTGGCTGACACACCGCAATCGGGGGCAAGCCCCCTCCCACA
>NZ_JBAWDE010000022.1:0-5024 GCF_049590575.1 Pseudomonas sp. | reverse complement strand
ATCCGCAGGCCGGCCAGCGCCTCGGGGATCATCTGCACATACTGGTTGAACAGCGCCGTAGTCACGAACAGCACCGTGACGCCCTGCAATGCCACGCCAAAGGCGGGCGGGTCGAGCAAGGTGGCATGGTCGATCACCTGCACCTGGCCGCCGTTGAGCAACGGGCCCCAGACGTCCATGGTGCTGGCATCGAACGCCGGGTTGGAGGCAAAGGCCACGCGGTCGCCGGCATTGAAGTCGGCGTAGCCATTGTTGAGTACCAGGCGCGTGATGCCGCGATGGGGCACCAGCACCCCTTTCGGCGTGCCGGTGGAGCCCGAGGTGTACATGATGTAGGCCACGCTGTCCGAGGATTGCGACAGGTCCGGGTTGTGGCTTGGTTGCGGGTCTAGAGCCAGGGTGTCGAGGTCCAGGCGCTGGGCCGGGTACGCGAGCGCCGCGTCGCTGCGGGTCAACAGCCAGGTCGCGCCGCTGTCGTGCAGCATGAAGCCCTGGCGTTCGGCCGGCGCGTTGATGTCCAGCGGCACATAGGCCGCGGCGCATTTGAGAATCGCCAGCTGGCTGACCAGCAGGTCCAGGCCGCGCGGCAGCAGGATCGCGACGTTATCCGCTGGCCGCACACCTAGCCCCAGCAAGTGATGGGCCAGGCGGTTGGCGCGGCTGTTCAGTTCGCCGTAGCTCAGGGCCTGCGCGCCATGCAGCGCCGCCAGCGCGTCGGGGCGTGCCTGGGCCTGGGCTTCGAACAGGCGCTGCACCGTGTGCTCACGCGGGTACGCGCGGCGGGTGGCGTTGAAGTCCAGCAACTGCCGGTGTTCGGCAGCGGGCAGGATCGGCAAGTGGCTGATGGCAATGTCGGCGTGCTGTTCCAGCGCCTGCACCAGTTGCTCCACGGCAGTGTGCAGGTAGCCGCACAACCGCTGCGCGCCTCGCCCCACGGCCTTCAAGGCGAACCCGTCAGCCTGATCATCCACGCTCATCGACAGACCGTAGTCGGTGTGTTCCTCAGCCTTGAGCAACTGGATGCCCTGCCACGCCTCGGCCACGCCCGCGGAGTGCGGCGCACTGTGGCGGTAGTTGAACAGCACGCTGAACAACGGCGTCGCCACCGGCACCGCGCTGCAACGCTGGGCCAGCGCCAACGGCGCATGTTCATGGGCGAGCAATTGGCTGAGGCGTACGTGGGTGGCCCGCACCGCGTTGCGCACCGAGTGCTGACCGAGGTCGACGCGCAGCGGCAAGGTATTGATAAACACCCCCATGGCCCGCTCTGCCCCTTCGCCGCCTTGCAGGCGACCGAGCAACACCGTGCCGAACACCACCTGCGCGCGGCCACTGACCTTGCCCAGCACCTGCGCCCACGCCAGGTGCATCAGGCTGGCGGCGCTCACCCCGCACTGGCGCGCCTGGTTGCGCAGGCGCTGGCTCAACAGCGGGTCAAGCGTCAGCTGCGCGGTGGCGTCGACACCGAGGTTGGGCACGTGCGTCGGCTCATCGATCTCGCCGAGCATTTCGCCGAAAAACCCCTGGTGATCGCCAGCACCCAGGCGGGTCTGGGCGACGTAGTTACGATACGGCACCGCCGCGCCCAGGCGGGCGTGCTCGCCGAGCAGGAAGGCCTGCATTTCGTGCTGCAGGATCTCCAGCGCGACGTGGTCCATGATCAGGTGATGGAACAGCAAGGTGGCGACCACCCGCTGCGGCTCCTCGGTGTACACCAGACGCATCAGCGGCGCCTGGGCCAGGTCCAGGCGCTGCGGCAACGGCCCCGTCTCGACGCGCAATGCAGCGTCACGCCACACCACTTGCACCGGTTCTTCCAGGCCGTCCCAATGGAACGACGAGCGCAGAATGTCATGGCGGCGGATCACCGCCTGCAACGCCAGCGCAAAGGCCTCCAGGCGCTGGCGGCTGTCGAACGCGAATTGCGCGTGCAGCACATAGGCGTCGCCTTCCTGCACGGCGCGATGCTGATACAGCATGCCCGCCTGCAATGGCGCCAGCGGGTAGATATCCTGCACATTCGCCGCGCCACCCGGAATGCAGGCGACAATCCGCTCGATGGCCGGTTGATCCAGTTGCACCAACGGCAGCATGGCCGGGGTGATCTGCGCGCAGTCGGCAGCAATGCCATTGGCCGGCACCGCCACTTCACGCCCGCTGCCGAGCGCCGCCGCCAAGGCGCTCAATGTCGGCTGGCCGAACAGCACCTTCACATCCGCCGACCAGCCGAGGCGGCGCAAACGCCCCATCAGGCTGACCGCCAGCAACGAGTGCCCACCCAACTCGAAGAAGTGATCGTGGCGCCCTACCCGCGGCACATTGAGTAGTTCGGCCCACAGGTTGGCCAGGGCAATTTCCATCTCGCCCTGCGGCGCTTCGTACGCGCGGACTGCCAGCGACTCCGCATCCGGTGCGGGCAGTGCCTTGCGGTCGAGCTTGCCGTTGGGGCTCAGGGGCAGCGCGTCCATGTGCACGAACAGCGCCGGCAGCATGAACTCGGGCAGCTGTTGCAGCAGGTGCACGCGCAGTGCGTCGATCTCGCAGCGAGCACCGGTGTAGTACGCCACCAGCCGGTCCTCGCGGGCGATTACGGCGGCTTCGTTGATCAAGGGGTACTCGGTCAGGCGCGCCTGGATTTCGCCCAGCTCGATGCGCAAACCACGGATCTTCACCTGGTCGTCATTGCGCCCCAGGTATTCAATGGTGCCGTCCGCCAGGTAGCGGCCGACATCGCCGGTACGGTACAGGCGCCCGGCGGTGAACGGGTCCTGCAGGAAACGCTCGGCGGTCAGCTCGGGGCGGTTCAGGTAGCCGCGCGCGACTTGCACGCCGCCGATAAACAACTCGCCGACCACGCCCAGGGGCACCGGCTGCATGTGCGCGTCCAGCAGGTACATGCGCGTGTTGGCAATCGGTTTGCCGATGGGGGTGTTGTCCGGCGTCAGCGCGCCCGCGCAGTCCCAGGCAGTGACGTCTACGGCGGCTTCGGTGGGGCCATACAGGTTATGCAGTTGGCTTCCGGGCAATTGCTGCTTGAAGCGCCGCACCAGGCTACCGGGCAAGGCTTCGCCGCTGCAGATCACGCGCACCAGCCCGGCGGCCTGGCTCACATCGCCATGGGCGAGGAACACATCGAGCATCGACGGCACAAAGTGCAACGTGGTGATGCGTTCGGCCTCGATCACCTCGCACAAATACACCGGGTCCTTGTGCCCGCCCGGCTGCGCCATCACCAGGCGTGCGCCGGTAAACAGCGGCCAGAAGAATTCCCATACCGACACGTCAAAACTGAACGGGGTTTTCTGCAGCACCGTGTCCTGCGCCGTCAGCGCATATTCGTCCTGCATCCACAGCAGGCGATTGACCACCCCGGCATGCTCGTTGATCACACCCTTGGGCTGGCCGGTGGAACCGGAGGTGTAGATCACATAGGCGCTCAAGCCCTGCACCCCGGGGTTGTCGACGCGCCGGTGCTGCCAATCCGGCTGGTCCAGATCGACCACGTGCACTGCACCCAACAGCCCACGTGTCGAACCCTGGGCCAGCACCACGGCGGGCGCGCTGTCCTGCAGCATGTAGGCGATGCGCTCCAGCGGGTACGCTGGGTCCAGCGGTACATAGGCAGCGCCGGCCTTGAGGATCGCGTACAACCCGATCACCATTTCCAGGCTGCGCTCCACGCAGATCGCCACCCGCGAGTCCGGCTGCACGCCCAGTGCCAGCAGGTGATGGGCCAACTGATTGGCCCGCGCATTCAGCTCGGCATAGGTCAGTTGCAGCTCGCCCGCCTTGAGCGCAATGGCCTGCGGCGTGCGCGCCACCTGGGCTTCAAACATGCCATGCAGGGTCTGGTCGAGGTTGTAATCCACCGCAGTGGCATTGAACCCGAACAACAGCTGGTGCCGCTCCTGCTCACCCAGCAAGGGCACCTGCTCCAGCACGGCCTGGTCGTTATCGACCATGGCCTGCAGCACCCGTTTGAAGTAACCGACATAACGCCGCACCGTCGATTCGTCGAACAGCGCGACCGCATATTCCAGCGCACCGACAATCGTGCCCTGCACTTCGCCCAGGTCTAGGGACAGGTCGAATTTGGCAAAGTGGCTGTCCTGCACAATGCCTTCCAGGGCCAGGTTGCCCAGGGCCAGGGTCGGCGCGCTGCTGTCCTGCCAGGTCAGCAGTGTCTGGAACAACGGGCTGTGCGCCAGGCTGCGCAGCGGCCGGGCGATTTCCACCACCTGTTCGAACGGCAGGTCCTGATGGGCCTGGGCCGCCAGCGTCAGGGCCTTGACCCGTGCCAGCAGCGCCTCGGTGCTCAGTGCGCCCGAGGTGTCGATGCGCACCGCCAGGGTGTTGACGAACAGCCCGATCAGCCCTTCCACCTCACTGCGGGTGCGGTTGGCCACCGGCGAGCCGATCACCAGGTCGTGCTGGCCAGACAACCGCGACAGCAATGCGGCCCAAGCGCTCATCAGGGTCATGTACAGCGTGGTGCCATGACGTTGGCTCAAGGCTTTGAGCCCGGCGGTCAGGCGCTCGTCCAGGCGCACCTCGACACTGCTGCCGGCGTAATCCTGCTGCGCCGGGCGCGGGCGATCGGTGGGCAGCGTGAGCAACGCCGGCGCGCCGGCCAGGGCCTGCTGCCAATAGCTGCTCTGGCGTTGCAATACCTCACCGCTGAGCCACAGGCGTTGCCACACGGCAAAGTCGCCATATTGGATCGGCAGCGCCGGCAACGGGTCGGGCAAACCATGGCTGAAGGCGGTGTACAGCGCCATCAGCTCGCGGGTCAGTACGCCCATCGACCAGCCATCCGAGACGATGTGGTGCAGGGTCAGCAGCAGCACATGGTGATCGTCGGCCATCACCACCAGGCGCCCGCGCAGCAGCGGGCCGCGCTCCAGGTCGAAAGGCGCCGAGCCCTCGCCGTGGATCAACGCATCCAGCGCCTGCTGGGGTTGCGGGTGGCGGCGCAGGTCCTGCACCTGCAAGGGCAGCATTTCCTCGGCAGGCACGGTCAGCAC
>NZ_JBAWDE010000021.1:0-82380 GCF_049590575.1 Pseudomonas sp. | reverse complement strand
CGAAGTTGTGGCCATGACTACTCAGCGCGTCGAAGGTCTTCTGCCCGATCGCCGGGTTGGTCAGGCAGTCAGCCAGGGCCAGTTGGCTTTTCTCGACCACCAGCTGCTCCACCTCGGCGCAGCGCTCCGGCGACCAGTAGTCACCCACAATCAACGGGTAGGGGCTGGTGTAACGGGTGATGCCCTTGCACACGGTGGGCAGCCCACCGGCCAAGCGATCCGCATAGACGACGTTCTCACCCTCGCCTTCCCACTTGCCCAGAAAAGCGAGCAAGGGAGCACTGGCCAGCACCAGGACACCGGTGGCGATTTTGATACGCAGGTTCACGACTTGCCCTTCCAGTCGTGCAGCATCTGGCGATACTTGGGAACCAGCAGAAGGATCTGCAGCACCATGTAGAGTGCGGTCAGCATGTAAGCGACCGCGGACCAATCGACGGTTCCCGTTACACCTGTAGCGGCCACACCGATTGCGGGTGACACCTTGGCCAAAGCAATGGCAGTGTCCTGGGCGACCTGATCCGCGCTCATCGCAGAACCTCTTTCTCAAAAATGGTTTGGCACGGCACGCAACGGGTCATGCCGCCCAGGGCCTGGCGCTTCTCCGGGATCGGCTTATCGCAATCTTTGCAATGGGTGAGGCTTGGCCCGCTCGGCCGTGCGTTAGCACGTGCGGCCGCGATCGCAGCATCACGCTGACGTTGTTCCAGGGCCTGGGCGCGATCGAACGGGCAAACCATCAGCGCAGGCCCTCGATCTCAGCCGACGCCAGATACGGCACGCCGTTGACGCGGATAAAGTCCGGGCTGGTGACATCAAACGGCACCTTGTGCTTGGACTTCTCGCCGCCTTTAGGGTCGACACTCAACAGGCTGGACACCTTCAACTTGCAGCCGAAGGCTTCAATGCGCAGCTCTTCCTCGCCGGCCTTGGCAAAGAACACCGAGTCGAAGGGCTCAAGCTGGCGGAAGCTGCCGGCAGTGCGTGCGGCCTCGATAAGCAGGTTGAAGTTGCTGGTGTCGAACTCAAATTCACCGCTGGCCGCCACGTCACCATCGACATGGCCGTTGGGCACGCCCCGGCTTTGTGCCACGGCAGTGTTGTCGGTGATATCCAGGGTGCAGCTTTCGACGTGGACCTGCAGGTCGCCCAGGTTGATGTCGAAGTTTTTACCGCCAATACGGGACATACGGGATTACTCCGAATCGTCGTTGGAAAGGTCCAGGGCGATGTTCGCCGTGAGGTCTTTCGGGCAATTGAGGGGCTTGATCTTGATGTACACCTCGACCTTGGTTTTGGTGTGCCAGACCAGCTGGATGTCGCCGTCTTTGGGGGACTCGATCTCGCCCGGGAACACCTGGCCCGCAAACGTCGTGGACTTGGCCATCACGCGAAGCGGCTTCATAAAGGCGCTGACAGCGGCCGCCATGCTGTTGGCCGTGTTGTTCAAACGCCGATCGGCAACACGCAGGATCAACAGCGGGCGCACCTGGCGGGCGGCCTTGTCGGCCAATCGCAGGTACTCGACAACCTGGAAGTCGCTCGCGGGGGCATCGAGCATGTTGCCGTCACCCCAGAACACGCCCGGGTAGTCGGGGTAAGTTTGCGAAACCGAAAAGCGGGCCTTGTCGAGTTCCGATCGGACTGCCGACGGCAACGGCACGCCGTCTTTATCCTTGGGTACGCTACCCAGAGCCATAACGGCACCGGTGGCCACACGCATTGGGCTATCAGCGATGCTGACGCCGGCATTGGCCAGGCGCCCAGCCAAGACGCCCAAGTCATTGCCGTGCAACTGGGGCACAACCAGGACACGCGGCGCGGCCAAGTCTTTGGTGATCGCTTTCTGCTCTTTCACGTAGTCGGACCAGGACTGCTCCGCAATGATGCCGGCAGTGCTGGCCATCACGAACAACCGACGGCCGTAGGTGTTGCTGACTGCAATGGCGGCGTCGTGCATCGCTGAGAGTTCGGCACCAGTGGCCACGGGGTTGGTGATCACCACCGCTTCAACGGAATAGCCCTGCTGTTGCGCGGCTTCCAGCGCTTCGGGCCAGGTGCCATCTGCAGCGATAGGCGCCGCCAGACATGCCCAGCGATCGCCGCCATTGGCTTTGGCGGTTACGACCTGGGTTTTCAGGTCACTGTCCGGCTGACCCAGCATTTCGTCCAGGTCGCTGTCGGTATTCAGGGCGATCAGGCTGCCGACGCTCTTTGCGCCGGGGCCGATGAACAGGAAATAGCGCTCGATCTCGGTCACGGCGCCTTGGCCGAGGTTGAGATTGTTGACGCTGACTTTGCCAAGTGCCATGCAGGGCCTCGTTATTTGGGGGAGTTGAGGATTTGTTCCAGCACCTGGTTAACCAGCAAGCTGGTATCCCGATCGGAGCTGACGCCCAGAAACTGGCGCTTTGGCAGGGTGATTTCCCAGCTTTGCGCGCCGTTGCCCTCGGCTTTTTCGTCGGACAGGATGCGTATCAGCAGGCCTGCCTTGGCGTAGTTCACGTGTTCTTGAATCCAAGCTACGGATGGCCGGGCCAGGCTCTTTTTGCCCTTTTGGCGCACCTTGAAACCCAGTCGGCGCAGGCGTTTTGCCTGTTTGTCCGTCGCCGCTAGGCCCTCGGGCACCTTGTTCCACCGGCGCATCTGCGCTGCAGTACGGCGCTCGGTTGCGCCGTGGTGTTGCTGTGCAGCCACCCAGCCGGTCAGGCCGTTACGCCAGCCCAACGTCGCGACATCCGCGCTCACGCTGGTTATCTGGAGCAACTTGCCCAGGCCGGCTTCCATCTTCTTTTTGCCCTTGCCGTCGCCCTTGCGTGCCTCGAAAGGTGTGCCATTCAGGTTGCGCTGCTCGCGAATGCGCTTACGACTCATGGTGCGCACGCGCTTGGTGACGTTGTTCAGCAAACGCCGGCGCAGCTGCGGGGGCAGGCTCAATAGGGCCAGTTGTTCGCGAACGCCGAGGTGGCCACGGACGTCCAGCTCGAAAGTGCTACGCGCCACGGTTTTGCACCTCGCCGTGTTCAGCGGTCCACAGATCGAATGCGACCAGGCCCCACTTTTTCCCGAACGCGTCGACCAGGCCGTTGGGGTCTTCGGCCAGGTGCTGCGGCTCGACAAACTCCAAAGTCAGTTCCAAGTCCGCTTCATCAGGGGTGACCTGGTCGACAGCGAAAGTGGGCGCTGGCAGGTCGTCGTCACGGTCGGGGTCGTTGGATTCCAACCAGCCGCCCAGCAGCGCCATCAGCAACGCCGGGTTGCCGGCGAAACGCTCGATCACGAACACGGCGCGATAGCGCATATCGCCCATGTGCAGGCCCTGGGTGGTGTCCTTCCAGATCAGATCCAGGTTGACCTGCTCGGCCCAGCTGTCGATCTGCTCAGGCAGTACCAGGTTGAGGCTGATCAGGTAGGCGGTCAGGGCGCGCAGCTTGTTCATAGCAGCGCCGCCGTGATGCGGCCACGGCCCTGCAGCGAGCGCACAGACTGTTGGCTGAATGCCAGGAAGGTTTCCGGGCGGTCGGGCAATTCCTTGCCCAGGTTCTCAGCAGTGTCGCGGCGGATGATCGTCGCGAACTGCGGCAACAGGCTGGCTTTTGCCCTGCAGTAAACGGCGCGCTTGTAAGTCGCTGCTTGAAATGTGCGCTCGGGCAGCACCATAGGGTCAGCAGATTCCAAGGTGGTGACACCCTGGCTCTGCCAACGCGCTTTGCACTTGGCCAAGTCGCTGTTGACCTCGGCCATCGCCATGGTCAACTCAGCAGTCAGCAGTTCAACCAGGTATTCCGCCGGCAGGCGATAGCCCTTCTGGAACTCGGCCACGTCGAGGTTCGGCCAAAAGCCGTCGTTCTCGATCGCCAGTTCCACCAGGGTGGTGGGTTTACCTGAAAAGCTCATGCTGACCGCTCAAATAGGGCGGGGAGCCTGTTTTCAGTGGTACGGGCCATAAATGGTCGGCTCACTTCCACAGGTCCCCGCTGGGGGGGGTAGTCGGTTATTCGGTGGCCGGGGTAGCGGCCGCTTGTTTTGCCAGGGCCTTACGGACCTTTTCGATACGGGTGTCATTGCCGGCCTGGGCGTACAGTTCGGTCGAACGCTCCAGGTGCTTGAGCGCGGTTTCCAACTGGCCCGCTTCCATGGCGCGCATACCGATCAACTTGTGGTACTTGCTCGGGATCTGCTCCGTCAGCTGCCACTTACCGTCAACCAGCGGCAGCAAGTCGGAGAGGTAAGGCTCCGGGCTGCGATTGGCTTTGTATTCGGCGTACGCCCACTCGCACACCGCGTCGGCGACAAAGGTCTGGATATCACGGCGCTTGAAGCGCTCCGGCATCTGCTGGCCCTGGTCGATCAGCACGTCTGCCAGCTCCAGGGCGTCTTCGAATTGGGCGGTGTCGAACAGCCAGACCAACACCTGCACCGCAACGCGGTTGGGGAAGACCAACCCCGACTCGCAATAGCGCTGGACGTATTCCTGGTACTTGGGCAGCAGCTCGTCGCGCTTGAGTGCCTGGCGCCCGGCCAGGCCATTGATCGCGCTGATGCGCTCCAGGTCCTGATCCAGTGCGGCTTCCTGCAGCAGCAGATGCTTGCGTGCATTGGCAGGGCTGCTCAGGGCTTCCGCCGGTGAATAAGGGAGCGTTGCGGAGGCGGCGGCCGCCACAACGGCGGCGCCTCCCAAGGCGATGGTGCGGCGCTTGTGCGCCAGGGCCAGACTCACGCTACAAGCTCCACGTTTTCAGTCATGGCGAACTTTTCCAGCTGCTCGATCACATAACCTTCATTGCGGCTGTTGAAGTCCTCGACGCGGGAGCGCTTCGGATTGTCGATGGTCTGTTTGCGCCAGCTGGAATCCTGGAAGTAGATCGACAGGTTGTCCCAACTGGTAACGACCACACCGTTTACCGGGAAGAACGGCACGCTAAAACTCGGCAAACCGCCGTAGGTGGCAATCACCTGGGCCTCTTCGATGCGCTCTTTTTCGGTCGGAGTGTCGCCCTGCTTCGAATACAGCTTGGCCTTGTCAGCGGCCAGGAGGTCAGTACCGATGATCGCGATCAGGTCGCCGGCATCGCGCAGACGCTCGTCAACCAGTTGTTTGGTGTCGTGCACCAGGGCATCGAGGTTGGCATAGTCGCCGCCGGCGCCAAGGGTGACCTTGCCAGCCTCCTTGCCTTCCTTGAGAACTTGGGCCGGGATTTGCTCACGGGCCTGTTGCAGCCAACCTTTGTTGACGTCCTGCAGCATCGGGTACTGCTCGATGTCGGTCTGCACTGCAGCGTGGGTGCCATGGAAGCCGACCATGATGCGGTCCAGCGCGATCTGCTTTTGAACAGCAGCGGAATAGCGCTGGTGGAAGTCTGGGAACTTGGCCCAGGCGTCGATCTTGGCGTACGGCAGCCCCACATCGGATTCGGTGGAAGACAGCTCATAGGTGGACTGATCCAGCGCCGACGCGTCTTTGGCTTCGCGGTCCTTGGTTTTGGTGTTGGTGCGACCAGTGACCGGCCCCGACACGCCAATGAAGACCTTCTGACCTTTGATCTCGGTCACTGGGATGACGTTGATCCGCCCCAGGAAGTCCGACTTGGCCGTAATGGCGTCGTTCAGCTCCTGGGCAATGGTCGGATCGACGCTGAACATCTTGGTGGCCAGGTCGACGCCGTAGCTTTCCGCGATGGCCAGCTGCAGCTCCGCAAACATTTGGGCGCCGAAGGCGCTCAGAGAGTAGGCCATGTCAGAGTACCCGCGTCTTGGCAGCGTTTACCGGGCCTGGGTTGCGTGGCAACTGGCGACCGGCCGAAGTGTTCTGCAGCGCGCTGAATTGCTGTTCCAGCTTCCTCAGGCTTGCCAAAACGGCCTTGTTCGAAGCGCCACCATTGCGGCGGAATTCGCGCTCTTGCTCAGCGGTGGTGACGATATCGTCTACTGCGGTGCTGACGTCATCGATCAAGTCCTGGTCGGGCTCTGGTGCATCTGCGGCGGCGGGCTCAATGACGGCTTGAAGGCCGGCGGCGACAACCAGCAGCTGCGCCACCAGGGCTGTCAAAGCCGTTGCTGTAGCTTCATCCATTGGGGGTTTGCTCTCTGTTTGAGGTGGAGTGGTTTCTGTGGGCGGCATATCAGCGGCGAAACGCTTGAAAAAGCCGGTCAGGGCATTGATCAGTCCGGTTTCTGCGACGGCTTGGCTGTCGTCCTGCAGGCGGCCGAGTTCTACCGAGGCGGCGTAATAGGAGGCGCGGGTGTTCTTGTGCGAGAAGTAGAGTTCCTGGGTGCCTACGCTGGCCGGCTGGTCGGTGACGCCCAAACCGGTCAGATACGCTTTGCCCTTGCCACGGAAGTCCGGGGTAATTTCGATGCTGCTGAACAGCTTCTGGCCTTGGTCATTCAGGTACAGCAGGCGGTCGTTGGGCTTCAATTGCGCTTCCAACGCCACTTCGCCCGGCTCCAGGTCATCGGCTTCTTCCACCAGACGCACCGCATAGACGGTGCCGTGGGAGCCAGGCCAACGTTCGTGGTCGCACCAAATTACAGCCGTGTAAAAAGACGGCTTGTAGGTTTCAGCGATGTCGCGCAGTTCCTGGGGAAGGATCACGCGCCCATCAACGGTGGCACCGCTGGTGGCGACACGTTTCCAGAACGAAACAAGGGAACGGGGCATGGGTTTAACTGCGCTCAAACAGCTGAATGAGCCGCCAAGATAGGGAGCCATCTGCCCTCAAACAAACGGTTCAAATGCGCGTTTCTCCTATATTCGCGATATAGGTGAATCACGGAATTTAACACCGCGTTTCCAGCGTTTTCGCCGCATAGACTGCGGCCTATGTACTACTCGACCGAAGTTAAAGAAGCCGCCAAACGCCTGTTTCTGCGCCGCTGTAAAGCCAAGGAAATTCAGGCGCAGCTCAACCTGCCCAACATCCGGATCGTCTACTACTGGATACGCCAGGGTGGATGGGAAGACATGCTGTCGGACGAAGAACCGCTGACCGCCGTTGGCCGGCGAATCACCCTCCTCCTGGACAAAGCCAGCAGCCTGACTAAAGACGAGCTCAACGAGCTGGACCGGCTGACTACTGTTCGCGAGCGACTGCTAAAGCAAGCGATCAAACCTATGCCGGCGCCGGCCGGGGAATCTGCCGTCGAGTCTCAGGAACGTCGCCCAGGCGCGCGAGGTGAGCGATCCCCCCGTAGCGAGGGTGGCGGCAAGAAAAAGGAAAAGAAGGCCAAGAACGACATCAGCGGGCTGACCGAAGTCGACTTCCTGGATAAGTTCATCAGCAAGATGTACCGCTATCAGCAGGAGTTGTTCGCGGCCAAGCAAAACCCGCTGACGAGCCGGATCCGCAACATCCTCAAAAGCCGTCAGGTGGGCCTGACCTATTACTTCGCCGGCGAAGCGTTCATGGACGCGGTACTCAGCGGCGACAATCAGGTCTTCCTATCGGCAAGCCGCTCGCAGTCGGAGATTTTCCGCAGCTACATCATCCAGTTTGCCAAGCAGTGGTTTGACATCGAGCTGACCGGCAACCCGATCACGCTCAGCAACGGCGCCGAACTGCGCTTCCTGTCGACCAACAGCAGCACCGCCCAGGGCTACCATGGCCATGTGTACGTGGATGAGTATTTCTGGATCCGCGACTTCGAAAAACTCAGCACCGTGGCCAGCGCCATGGGCACCCACAAGAAGTGGCGCAAAACCTACTTCTCGACGCCCAGCGCGGTGTCGCACCAGGCGTACCCTTTCTGGTCAGGCGAAGAATTCCGCAACAGCAAACGCGGCAAAAAGGCCGGCGGCACCTGGCCTGTCGAAGCGTCCTATACGCAGGGCGCGCTATGCCCCGATGGTCAATGGCGCAAGACCATCACCATCCAGGATGCGATCGATGGCGGCTGCGATCTATTCGACCTTGAGCAGCTGCAGCTGGAGTACGACGAAGACAAATTCCAGCAGCTGTTTTACTGCAAATTCATCGACAGCAGCCAAAGCGCGTTCGGCCTCAAGGATCTGGAGCGCTGCTATTCCGACCTATCGTTGTGGGAGGACTACAACCCGGAATTGGATCGGCCGTTCGGCAACAGTCCGGTATGGCTTGGCTACGATCCGAGCCGCACCCGCGACGACGCGACGTGCGTGGTCGTCGCTCCCCCGCTGGAACCCGGGGCGAAATTTCGCATCCTGGAAAAGCACAGCTGGAGGGGGCATTCGTTCAACTACCAGGCCGCCCAGGTCAAAAAGCTCACCGAGCGCTTCAACGTCCAACACATCGGTATCGACATCACCGGCGTGGGCTATGGCGTGTTCGACCTGGTGCGCGACTTCTACCCCAAAGCCACGCCGATCCATTACAGCCTTGAGACCAAGAACCTGCTGGTACTCAAGGCCCAGGACACGATTCAAGGCAGCCGTATTGAGTGGGACGCCGGCTGGACCGACATCGCCCAGGCCTTCCTGACCATCAAGCGCGGCACCACCAACAGTGGCCAAGTCACCTACAGCGCCTCGCGCACCGACGCCACCGGCCACGCCGATATCGCCTGGTCGATCATGCACGCCCTGTTCAATGAACCCCTCAATACCAACAAGCGGCGCCGCAGCCGCTACGTCACGAGCGGAACCAATGCCCAAGCCACGACACAAAAAAGCCCAAGCCAGCCAACAGGTGCAACAGCCACAGCCAATGCGGGCGTTCACCTTCGGGGAACCCGAACAGGTGCTGTCCGGGAACATCGGCGAGTACCTGGGGGTATTTCTCAGCGACGACGGCGAAATCTACAAGCCGCCAGTGTCGCGGGCGGGCCTGGCCAAGCTGCTGCGCGCCAACGCGCACCACGGCGCCATTCCCAAGTTCAAGCGCAACCTGCTGCTGCGTGAATTCATCCCGTCCGAGGGCTGCAGCACGCAAACCATGGGCCGTGCCAGCCTGGACTACATGGTGTTTGGTGAGGCGTATTTTTACCGCGACACCAACGCCTTCGGCGAAGTTCTGGAGATGCAGCACCTGCCGGCGATCAACATGCGGGTGAAGGTCGATGGCGGTTTCAGAATGCTGCTGCCCGACAGCAAGTACATGGACTTCGACCAGGACGAAATCGAACACGTCCTGGACTACGACGTGGAACAGAACATCTACGGCGTGCCCGACTACCTGGGCGGCCTGCAGGCGCTGTTGCTCAACGAAGCCGCGACTCTGTTCCGCCGGCGCTACTACAGCAATGGCGCGCATGCGGGTTACATCTTCTACACCAACGATCCGGACCTGACCGAGGAAGACGAAGACAACCTGCGCACCCAAATCAGCGCCAGCAAGGGTGTGGGTAACTTTCGCTCGATGTTCGTCAACATCCCCAATGGCAAGGAGAACGCGATTCAGATCATCCCCGTGGGGGATTTTCAGGCTAAGGACGAGCTGGAGAAGGTGAAGAACATCACGCGCAACGACGTGATCGCAGCATGGCGGATGAACCCTGCCCTTGCCGGGATCATCCCAGAAAACAACGGGGGCTTTGGTGATATCGAGAAGATTGACCGGGTGTACACCAGTAACGAAATCAGGCCGATCTGTCAGTTGTTCGACCAGATCAACGAATCGCTACGCCAAGACAGGAGAATCAGCTGGCGAAGCCCAAAAACACCAGAGAAAACTACTGAATAAATAGACAGTACCTAGTGAATATCACCTACGAGAGAGGCATAATGATGGCTCTTGAACCCTGGGGAGGGGAATATGCGGATCTATTGCACCGCCTGCGATCACAAAGGGCGAATCAGCTCACGAGAGGAGATTACCCGGGGCTACGTGAAGTTGTACTGCCAATGCTTGGACGCGCAGTGCGGCCACACCTGGGTGTCCGAATTGACGTTCAAACACTCCCTGCGTGCTCCGACGCAACGCCTGGAAACTCTTCTGGTGGAACGCATTCGGAATTTGCCGGCGGAACAGCAGCAGGAGCTATTTCTGCAGGTCGGCGCCGCGCAACACGCCTGATCGTCGGAAAAGCCTCGCCCATTTCCTGGCGACTCATAACGACACCAGCGTACTGCCACCCTTCGGCATTGCTCCGCATTCGTGGCCCTCACATCGCAATGCCTGCAGCGCAGGCATGTAAGCCGCCAACGCTATCTCATCTGACTCACACAATTGTGGCGCGGCGGTACCCGCGAAGCGGCCGGTTGCCTGGCAAAACCAAACCCAAAAATCTAAGCCGCGCCGCGCATACGTGTCCGCGATCCCCGCAGGCGAAGTTTAAAACTCACCTCGGCGCGCCCAATTGCCGCTTTATGCCCGTTAGATCCCCGGCACGTAGTGCTGGGTATCTAGCATGGGTGCAGGGCACTGCCCTGCCGCTGGGCGGGCGCGCAGCCCGCGCTCGTCATAAAAAGCTGAGCGCAGCGAACTGAGCCCCTGGGCGAAGGCATCATCATGTACCCAACACACTGACCCTGCGGACACCTCGTAAATCTCTTTTTTTTACCCTTTGGGGATGCTGGGAGGGGTATAAAATTCCATTTAATTCAAAGGCTTTCTGGATCACCCGGACGCACGCCGGCGCCGCCGAAAAATGACGATGAAAATGGGGGGTGAAGGATGGCGTTTATCCGCACGACGACACATGCGGGTGATGCGAGTACAACGATAGGAGGTTTTTTCGACCACCAGGCGTAACCTGGCCTCGCAGGGGATGCGATTAATTCGTCGGGGTGTCTTTCTTTACCTGGACATTGCGCAGCAAGCGCGCCATGGACTCGTCCACGCCGCCTGGGCCTCTGTCCGGCTCCAGAGGACGCTTTATCCCCCCAGGTGATCCGCTAGTAGGGGTCAGCGTTTCATACTGGCCACACGAATGAGCCGCCTTGCGCGCCTCACTCTTTTCCCAGTTGCTCCGGGATTGCTGTCGCCGGAACGCTTCCAAAGATGCCTTTTCTTGTCGAGCTGCGCGCAGGTCGCTGACTTCGCGTAGCTCCTTGTCTCGACGCTTGAGTGCGGCCTTCTTGGCCCGATACCAGAGGTAGCGCAGGCCAAGATCGGCGAAGAACTTTTCGGTGAATCGCACCAGGACGCGAGTCCGCACCAGGTTAAGCCCGGCCTCGTCCTTTTCGTCCAGTCGCACTTTTTCGATCCGCCGGTAAACGTACCCGGCGAGGTCCAGGCTGTGCATAAGACGGTTAAGGGACGCTGGGGACATATCGCAATCTTCCGCGATACCGCATTGCGTGTTGAGGAAGTACTGCCCGCGCTCGACGTCGAGCCAACCCAGCACACCGGTGGCCAAGTCCAGGCGCAGCAGCATCTGCTCGGACGCCTTGGCCAAGGCTTCAAACTTCTCGGAACGGGTGCGGCGACCTCCATGGATGGTGTCCAGGTCGCGCAGGTATTTGCCACGCAGGTCACCGATCTGGCGGAGTCGAGAAAACGCCATCCGTAGCAACGGATTTTTCAGTTGCTGACCGGTCAAGCGACGTGGAGCTGAATACCGAGGCGCCCGAATTGGAGCCTGCAGTGCGGCGTGGGGACTTTTCTTATCTCGATGAACAGCCGCTGGCCTGCCCTTACTGGCGCCGCCTTTACGGTTGTTGGCCGCTCTCGATTCGATGTCCATGCCGAGGGTAGTCACAGGTACTAATTCACCCGGGACAAGAGGGGCTGCTGGGCCTGCTCAAGCAGCACAGCCTCTGCACGCGACCGTAGCTCACCGCACCGAGCTTCAACCGAACGCAGACGTTCTACAAACTTTGGCAGTTTGTCCAAGTCGTCAGCGTCAATACGGCCGTCAGCCAGTATCTCACTGCCGAGAGCGACGGTGCTGCCCAGGCGGTTCACCAGTTGGCCGAACGCACCCAAAGGGTTGCCTTTGCCATCTGACTCGCGCGCCCCGGTAAGACCGTGCCGGCTGGCCAGCTCGTTAACGCAAGTGTCCTGGTAGTCGCCGCTCAGCGTCTCGACCCATGACTCTTCTAGCCAACTTGGCAGATCTACTTCGCCACTGAGCCAACGCCCAACGCGGCGCAGCCATGCGCCGGATGCTCTGAGAAAAGTCGTTGTGTCGTTGCCCTGGGCAAGCGCAGTGAAGTCGGGAACGTCCTTTAATGCGGCCTTTGCGGGAATCTGCAGGTGCAAATTCGCACTCAATAGCTGGGCGAAATCATCCTGACTAAAACACGTTCGGGCGATCATCTCGGCGGCGTGAGCCACCAGCACTTGATCGCGGGAGGAGGACAGCTGTCGTGGACTGGACGTGGTCATGCCGCGCCGCTGCTTTTAGCCTTCTTGGCGTCTGGTTCATCGGCAACGTGTGAGGGAAACGGACGCACCTCTTGAGCAACGCAGACGCCGTCAGCGGCTACAGTCACTTCAATGTTCCGGCGTGTCTTCAGCGCCTTGGCAATGGAGGCAGGTTTGACGCCTAAGGCGCGCGCTACCTTGGCCTGGCCAATCTTCTTAACGAAGTCGCTCAATGAGATTTTTTCCACGACATACACCCCAGGTGTCTATGAGCGCGGAATATTAGCCGACGGCTAAATCAATATCAAGAATTAATTAACCGCCGGCTATTTTAAGTAAGAAAATAGGAAGCCGCCGGATAACCATAAAATATTAGCCTGCGGCTTATAATTCACACATGACGAACTCAAAAAAACCATTGTCCGAAGCCCAGTTGGCTGAGTGCAAAGCCGCTCACGATCTTTTTCTAGCGAAAAAGAACGCCCTAAAACTCACCCAAAAAAAGATCGCTGATGCAGCGGGTATCACCCCTGTTTCGGTCAATCAGTATCTAAAAGGCACAAACCCGCTGAACGTTCGGTTTGCTGCGGTGCTGGCAAGGGTCCTCGAAGAACCCATTGAGAGCTTCAGTCCTCGCTTGGCTGCTGAAATTGCAGAGATGGCGAACGTCAGCCCTATGATCCAACCTCATAGGCATGCCTCGGAATACCCGTTGGTGAGCTGGGTTGATGCTGGTAGAGGGATTGAATCGTCAGGTGTCTATCCGGCCGGAATCTCAGACGAATGGCTGAGTTCAACCGAAAACGCTGGCCCTAAGGGCTATTGGCTACGCGTCAAGGGCAAGTCGATGACCTCGGATACACCACCCACCTTCCCTGAGGGCACACCGATATTGGTTTGCCCGGAAGGCTTCGATGTCATCAGTGGGAAATTCTACGTTGCGCGAAACCTTGTCAGCGGAGAAACCACATTCAAACAATACGTGCTAGATGCTGGCGTAGGGTATCTAGTGCCGCTGAACACCAGTTATCAGCCAGTTGTACTAGACGACAACTGGGAAATTATCGGTCGGGCAATCGACGCAAAAATCACCGGCATGTGACGCACGCCTTTGCCCTGACCAGAATCGGCACTTATCCGCCCCGCGCAGCTTCTCTCGCAGGTGCTGCCTCTACATCTGAGGCGGCGATACCTGGAGCGGCGCTGTGCACCACGATATGCCCTTGACCGATCTTGAAGTTTTTGACCACAGCGATGCATACATTCCAGGCCTCCCTGGCCACAGAATCGCCTGACTCCACCACGTTGCCCTGGTCGTCAATGATCGCCAATCGTGCCGGACGACCATCGGCAGTTTTGAACTGGTAACCGCTGGTCACGTTGGCGCTGATACGGCCATGTTCAAGGGCACCGGTCTTTGGAATACCAATCATGCGTGTACCCCTTGCTCCGGTGCAGTGTCAGTGTACTTGTGGAAGATGAGTGCGATGGTATTTGCATGCGAAGCCCGATCAGTCTGAGCGCGCTCAATCCCGCCCCAATTTTCAGAGCTGATGGCATGATCAATCTCGCCATTGGCGCTTCTCCAGCCGTGTATACCTTCCGCAAGCAATCTTTTATCCAGCTCAGAGATACTGGCGGCAAACGTCTGCACTACGTTGTCCTTGGCCATGTCTTAACGGTCCCTACGATAGGTAGCGACAAATTCCTGCACACACGCAGACAGTAACTCATAGGCTTGGCCTAGATCGCTGGGCAAGCGAAGCGGTAAGGTGATTCCGACGCTATCTAGCTCGAAGTGAAAAACTGTGCGCGCCGGATCGCTTGCGCTCGGTCGAAGCCTTAACCAGAGGTTTTCAATCTGCTCGGCAGGCAACTCATAGGTGCCGCGTTGCCTTCTTACCGCCTCGCGCAGAGTCAATTCCAAGTCGCTGATTAGAAGGTACTCATCAAGTTCGGGCACGGTACTTACGCTCACGCCATTGATCAGTTCTTCCAGAAACTTGATCGCACGCGAGCCAGTGTCTTCCCGAACAGCAAGGCTGATGGTGTTGTTGCTGTCGCCGATTTCAACGCGCATCGAGACGGCACGCTCGCACTGCTCGATCGCTACAACCGCGGTCGCGCAAAGCATGCCGTTGTAGCCGTAGAGGGTATGTGAGAACACACCGTTTTGGGTGATCTGCTGGGAAAGTTCTGCCCTGGCTGAGGGAGGAAGGTGAAAGGTCATACGATGGATCTCCGTTGCGGTCAGGCAGCTCAATTGACTGCCACGAACTGACGGAAACAAAGTTAGCCTACGGCTTACTTTAAAGCAAGCCGAAGACTAATTATATTGCAATAAAATTAGCCGTAGGCTATTAGAGAAAAGTGCTGATTGGTCCATCGCAGATGAGCCGCCCCCGCGTCAATGTGCGTCACCCTTACGCTTTCCTCCATATCCAACTCATCTAGAAACGTTTCCCAATCGTCCAAGCGTTCCCCAGGTTGGAGCACGATAATAGTCTGTCGTCTGTCCTGGGCGGTGGAGCTGTTTATCTGGCGGTGGATGCGAAGAATCAGACTCTCATACGAGGTGTACAACTGGCAGACGACACCAGGTGAGGTTTGACTCGGCATAGAAGCTCCTTGCAAATACTGTATAGAAAACCAGTATAACCGATCTGTTACGCGTGTAACATTTGACCTACTGCCAATCCTCACTCGCCACCCAGTCACCTTTCTTGCGATCAATTCGCAGCAGCCGGTGCTGTCCGGTGCGTGAGAAAAGCTGCACGTCTACGAATTTTCCATCACCGACTTCAGTATCTATGCCCCGCATATAGATCACTATCCGGTTAAACGTATCCATGACCAACTGCCGGACTTTCTCGCGGGCGCTGTTGTCGCCTTCAGCGACCTGGGCCGCCAGTTCTACCCACCGCTCAGCCTGCGCCGGCCGTACCACTGCGGATGTTGCCATAGCCTCATGCTCCAACTGCGCGACCTTCTTCTCAGCAGCCGCCTGCTGCTCTTCAAGCTCTCGAGCCTTACGGATAAACGCCAATGGCGCCGCGCCGCTCTCATCCGCCAACAGCGCTTCGGTCACCTTGGATAGCTGGGTAACGATTTTGGCAACAGCAGCTCGGGCAGCAACTAACTGCTTTTGAACTGACTGGCCTGCATCGCCTGCCTGCATCAGCCTGGTTAGATTGATCTGATCAGAGCAAAAGCTGAGTAAGGCGCGCTCAACCGGCACGACACTGCAGCTGGCGCCGGAAATACACCCGCCGTTCTTACTGTAAGCAGTGCAGTGCAAGCGTCGATGACCATCCGCAATACTTCCGTCGGCGCGGCGACGATTCATGATGTTCTGAGCCACGACAGCAGTACCGCAGTAACCGCAGTGTGCCAATCCGATACCCGTGATGATGCCCGGGATCTCCCCAGCACCACGGCGGCGGAAACGCTGGCCAGCCAAGTGTTGCAGTCCGGCCCATTCGGTATCGGATAGAATCGGCGGGTAGTAGCCTTCCAATTCGTAATCTTCGCCATCAACAGTCAGACGCTTCACACCACGCAACGCTGGCTGTTTGATCATACGGTAGATCTGCAGACCTGAGATTCCCCACGTGGTGAGCCGAAATCCCTCCTCATGCATGATGTTCGCAGCGCGGCCCGCTCCAAGACCCTGACCATAGAGCTCAAGCGCACGCTTTACAGCGGCAACACGTTCGGGAATCAGTTCCCAACCTTCACTGGTCAGCTGTAACCACTGAGGGTCTTTACCATTACGAATTAGCCCACGGTACGTTCCAGCCATCCAGCCCTGACACTGACGTCGTATTGCGGCTTTGACGCGTTTGCTCTTTGTGTCCGATTCCTCATGCGCGCGAATCATCACCAGTAGTGAATACACCAGATCCATCGGCTGCGCTTTCAAACTTGCACGGTTGTACTCACGCCCATCACTAGCCGTCACGACGGTGACGCCTCCATTGATGATCTGAGCCAGTTGAGCCTGCGCAAGGAGGGGCTCCGCTCGACTCAATCGATCCAGCCCTTCTACAATAAGAACTGAACCAGTTGGTATGCGCCCTTCATCTATTGCCCGAAGAAATGTTCCTAATGCACCCTGCTTTACATGTCGCTCATGATAAGCAGACAACCCCTCATCTTTCAGTGTAAGTGAGGCGTCTAAGACCATGCCATTCTTAGATGCCCAGCTTGCGGCATATGCAAGTTGACGATCAGCACTGCTGCCAATGGCTTGGCGCGGATCTGAAAACCTTAAATAACTGAATACCCTCGCCCCACCAATTACAGCCACTATCACTTACTCTTTCCGGCTTTAGTTTGGAAGACACCTTTCATCTTTTCAAAAGAGGTATGCATAGAACCCATAGCCTCTATCATATAATTAAAATCATTGGCATTTATATCTTTTAGCTCTGGCCACTTAATCTCCTGAGACATAACTTTCAAAAGCTCACTGCGTGCTTGATTGTCGCCTCCCTCTTCACCCCCAAAATCTCTCGCAGCAAAGTAGAGAAGTAAATACCTATTAAAGAATGACTGAACTCGCATATAGGCCATTGATGAGTCCACAAAACTTCTATACTGTTTCAAAAACCATGCTGCTAGGAATTCTATAATTACAAATGCGATTGACGTTGAAATCATACCTGCGATTACTAGGCCGTCGAATGAGACAAAATGCCCCCACACTTGCCAGAGCACTATCGAGCCGATGTAGAAATACAGCCCTCGCCTCAAATATGTAGTGCCTTTATCAAGCAACTTTGAAGCTTTGCTTTCTGCGAGCTTTATATGCTCCCCTAGATACTCCACAATCTCAGATATACAGAACTCAAAGTCCGAACTAGCGCCAATCACCTGCTTAGGAAAATCATCCGACTTATCATCAACCTCCACACGCGTTCTTTCTTCAGCAGAAGATTTATTAGTTCCCGAAGCAATTGAACCATGAAGTTTTAGAGAGCTAATCGACTCTGCTTTATCAGTCTTCTTATTAAACTTCCTGTCAATCTCAAGAAACGTATCATCCAAAGCCGACCTAGGCTTCGGTAAAAACAAAACTACTACTGTCAAAATCAATGCTATAACTAGCGCAGAAAAAGTTAGCCGATTTTCAATTATCCTCTCTAACGCCCCAGGAGAGAAGACATTAACCACCGCTAAAGTAAACATAGTCAGCATTAAAAAAGTTATTGCAAGCCTCAGCTTCGACACAAAGGACCCACTCTCTTTCCCCTGTTGCTTCGCTAAAGTTTCGTGAGCATGCGCTAAACGTATATAGAGTTCTTGTACTTTTTTTTCGCCTTCATTGTTCATTCTTTTCAGGTATTCAATCTGCCGCTCAAAAGCGTCAGCTAACTCTTCGCCCTTTACTCCATCCTCTTTAACTTCAACGAACTCGTCATCAGTCTCACCCCCAGATCGCACTTCGTTTATACCGCCCATTTTTCACTCCATGAGAATAGTTATCAGTACATCTTTTGCACAAAATTTGATCAGCGTATAGAATCGCGCGCCACGAAATTCGACCAGGGCGAACCCTGCAGGCTGTGAGTATATGAGTAATAATCCACGTGTAGGGTTTATATCGCTAGGGTGCCCGAAGGCTCTGGTCGACTCCGAACGCATCCTCACGCAACTGCGCATGGAAGGCTATGACGTCGTGTCCACTTACCAGGACGCGGACGTGGTGGTGGTCAACACTTGCGGCTTTATCGACTCGGCCAAGGCAGAGTCCCTGGAAGTGATCGGCGAAGCGATCAAGGAAAACGGCAAGGTCATCGTGACCGGCTGCATGGGCGTGGAAGAAGGCAATATCCGCAACGTGCACCCAAGCGTGCTCGCCGTGACCGGTCCGCAGCAGTACGAGCAGGTGGTCAACGCCGTGCACGAAGTGGTGCCGCCGCGCCAGGACCACAACCCGCTGATCGACCTGGTGCCGCCGCAAGGCATCAAGCTGACCCCGCGGCACTATGCGTACCTGAAGATTTCCGAAGGCTGCAACCACAGCTGCAGCTTCTGCATCATCCCGTCGATGCGCGGCAAGCTGGTCAGCCGCCCGGTCGGTGACGTGCTGGACGAGGCCCAGCGCCTGGTCAAATCCGGCGTGAAAGAGCTGCTGGTGATCTCCCAGGACACCAGCGCCTACGGCGTCGACGTGAAATACCGCACCGGTTTCTGGAACGGCGCGCCGGTGAAAACCCGCATGACCGAACTCTGCGAAGCCCTCAGCAGCCTCGGCGTGTGGGTGCGCCTGCACTACGTTTACCCGTACCCGCACGTGGACGAGCTGATCCCGCTGATGGCCGCCGGCAAGATCCTGCCGTACCTGGACATCCCGTTCCAGCACGCCAGCCCGAAAGTCCTGAAAGCCATGAAACGCCCGGCCTTCGAAGACAAGACTCTGGCGCGCATCAAGAACTGGCGCGAGATCTGCCCGGAGCTGATCATCCGTTCGACCTTCATCGTCGGCTTCCCCGGCGAAACCGAGGAAGACTTCCAGTACCTGCTGGACTGGCTGACCGAGGCACAGCTGGACCGCGTCGGCTGCTTCCAGTACTCGCCGGTGGAAGGCGCCCCGGCCAACCTGCTGGACCTGGCCGTGGTGCCGGACGACGTCAAGCAGGACCGTTGGGAGCGTTTCATGGCGCACCAACAGGCCATCAGTTCGGCGCGCCTGCAACTGCGCATCGGCAAGGAAATCGAAGTGTTGATCGACGAAGTCGACGAGCAAGGCGCGGTTGGCCGTTGCTTCTTCGATGCGCCGGAAATCGACGGTAACGTGTTTATCGATGACGCCAGCGGTTTGAAGCCGGGCGACAAGGTCTGGTGCACCGTGACCGATGCCGACGAATACGACCTGTGGGCTGAAAAGCGCGACTGATCGGTAAAATGTCAAAAAGCCCTGCACCTGATAAAGATGCGGGGCTTTTTTCGGTCTATCGTTTGCCCATTACGCCAGACATCGACGAAGGGCAACAGGCATGCGCGAGCATTCGGTTATTCACACACCCGCCACCCGCGACTACGTGGAGTTGACGCGAATCTGGGAGGACTCGGTGCGCGCCACCCATGATTTTTTACCGGACAGTTACATCCAGTTGCTGAAACCGATGGTGCAGACCCACTACCTGAACTCGGTGATGCTGATTTGCACCAAGGACTCGCGCCAGCGTATTACCGGGTTCGCCGGGGTGGCCAAGGGCAAGGTCGAAATGCTCTTCATCGCCCCCCAACACCGGGGCCAGGGCCTCGGCCGGCAATTGCTGCACTATGCGATCGAGAACATGAACGCCGACCAACTGGACGTGAACGAACAGAACCCGCAAGCCCTGGGCTTTTATTTGAAGTTTGGCTTCGAGGTGGTCGGGCGCACCGAGCATGATGGCCTGGGGCAGCCTTACCCATTGCTGCATCTGCGTTTGCGCCAGGCGCAGCCACAGGCGCGCCTGGGCTAAATGAAATGGAGCCGGGCTTAACCGCGCCCACACAGGTACAATAGCCGCCCCATTTTGCTACGGCCCCTTGTCATGACTGACCCCATACGCCTCTCCAAACGCCTTATCGAACTGGTCGGTTGCTCCCGTCGGGAGGCTGAGCTGTTTATCGAAGGCGGCTGGGTCTCGGTGGACGGTGAAGTGATCGACGAGCCGCAGTTCAAGGTCACCACCCAAAAGGTCGAGCTGGACCCTGAGGCCAAAGCCACGGTTCCAGAGCCGGTGACCATCCTGCTGCACGCGCCGGCCGGTGTGGATGCCGAAACGGCGATGGCCTCGATCAGCGCCGAGACTTTGTCCGAGGAACACCGCTTCAGCAAACGCCCGCTCAAGGGGCATTTCCTGCGCCTGACCGCCAGTTCCGACCTGCAAGCCAAGGCCAGCGGCCTGTTGGTGTTTACCCAGGACTGGAAAATCCTGCGCAAGTTGACGGCAGATGCCGCCAAGATCGAGCAGGAATACGTGGTGGAGGTCGAAGGCGACATGGTGGCCCACGGCCTCAATCGCCTGAACCACGGCCTGACCTACAAAGGCAAAGAGCTGCCCCCCGTGAAAGCCAGCTGGCAGAACGAAAACCGCCTGCGTTTTGCGCTGAAAAACCCGCAGCCGGGCGTGATCGCCCTGTTCTGCGAAGCCGTTGGCTTGAAAGTCATCGCCATCCGCCGCATTCGCATCGGCGGCGTGTCCATCGGTAAAGTGCCCGTGGGCCAATGGCGCTACCTGTCCGGCAAAGAGAAGTTCTAAGCCGCTCCCCTTTCTCGACACCGCCTTACCCGGCGGTGTCCTCAGTTGAATACCAGGATTGCCCACCATGATTCACAACGACGTACTGCGCAGCGTGCGCTACATGCTCGACATCAGCGACAACAAGATGGTCGAGATCATCAAGCTCGGCGGCATGGACGTGACCAAGGAAGACTTGCTGACCTACCTCAAGAAAGATGAGGAAGAAGGCTTCGTATTCTGCCCGGACGAGGTGATGGCGCATTTCCTCGACGGCCTGGTGATCTTCAAGCGTGGCAAGGACGAAAGTCGCCCGCCGCAGCCGATCGAAACCCCGGTAACCAACAACATCATCCTGAAAAAACTGCGCGTGGCCTTCGAACTGAAAGAGGACGACATGCATGCGATCCTCAAGGCCGCCGAGTTCCCGGTGTCCAAGCCTGAGCTGAGCGCGCTGTTCCGCAAGTTCGGCCACACCAACTACCGCACCTGTGGCGACCAGTTGCTGCGCAACTTCCTCAAGGGCCTGACCCTGCGGGTGCGTGCGTAAGCCATGAGCCACCACGTCTCCCCTGTCGGCTTCGTGCGCTCCTGCTTCAAGGAGAAGTTCGCCATCCCGCGCCAGCCGCAACTGGCGCCCGCCGCCCGTGGCGTGCTGGAGCTGGTGGCGCCGTTCGACGGGGGTGAGGCGGTACAGGGCCTGGAGCAGGTCAGCCATGTGTGGCTGCTGTTCCTGTTTCACCAGGCCCTGGAAGACAAGCCGCGCCTGAAGGTGCGGCCGCCACGCTTGGGCGGCAATACGTCCATGGGCGTGTTTGCCACCCGCGCCACTCACCGGCCCAACGGGATTGGCCAGTCAGTGGTCAAGCTGGACAAGGTCGAGCCGGGCCGGCTGTGGATTTCCGGGATCGATTTGCTCGATGGCACGCCGGTCCTGGATATCAAGCCGTATGTGCCGTACGCGGACATCGTTGACACCGCGACCAACAGCATCGCCAGCAGTGCGCCACAGCTGATTCCCGTGCAGTGGCTGAAGACGGCCCTGCATCAGGCACAAGAGCATGCCCTGCGCCTGGACGAGCCCTTGGTCGCGTTGATCGAGCAGTGTCTGGCGCAAGATCCTCGGCCGGCGTATCAGACGCCTGGGCCGGAGCGCGAATATGGCGCGCAGTTCTGGGATGTGGATGTGCGTTGGCACTATCCCGAGGCAGGGATGATTTGCGTGCTGGAAGTGCTTGCGGCAAAGTAAATCGCAAACCAAAAGTGGAAGGGGGCTTGCCCCCCGATAGCAGAGTGTCAGCCCACCATCAGTGACTGACACCCTGCAATCGGGGGCAAGCCCCCTTCCACATTTATACTTCGTTTACTTCTCGACGAAGGCACGCTCGATCAGGTAATCACCCGGCTCGCGCATGCGTGGCGAAACTTTCAGGCCGAAGCTGTTCAACACTTCGCTGGTCTCGTCCAACATGCTTGGGCTTCCGCACAGCATGGCGCGGTCGTCCTCGGGGTTGATCGGGGGCAGGCCGATGTCGCTGAACAGCTTGCCGCTGCGCATCAGGTCGGTCAGGCGGCCTTCGTTTTCGAAGGGCTCGCGGGTCACGGTCGGGTAGTAGATCAACTTGTCACGCAGGGCCTCGCCGAAGAATTCGTTCTGCGGCAGGTGCTCGGTAATGAACTCGCGGTAAGCGACTTCGTTGACGTAACGCACGCCGTGGCACAGGATCACTTTTTCGAAGCGCTCGTAGGTCTCCGGGTCCTGGATCACGCTCATAAATGGAGCGAGGCCGGTACCGGTGCTGAGCAGGTACAGGTGTTTACCCGGCTTCAAATCGTCAAGCACCAGGGTGCCTGTCGGTTTTTTGCTGATGATGATCTCGTCGCCTTCCTTCAAGTGCTGCAATTGGGAAGTCAGCGGGCCATCCGGCACTTTGATGCTGAAGAACTCGAGATGCTCTTCCCAGTTCGGGCTGGCAATCGAGTAAGCGCGCATGAGCGGGCGGCCGTTGGGCTGTTGCAGGCCGATCATCACGAACTGACCGTTCTCAAAGCGCAAGCCCGGGTCGCGGGTGCACTTGAAGCTGAACAGAGTGTCGTTCCAGTGATGAACACTGAGGACACGCTCGTGGTTCATGTTGCTCATGTACGGGGGACTCCTGGAAATGGGTCTGCGCCAAGGTTGGGATGCGCAATTGCACAGCATTCTAATGGCGGCGACAATATCTGTTAACTGGATTATTAAGATAAGGGTTATCGGTTATATAGATATGCGATTTACTCTCCGTCAACTGCAAGTCTTCGTCGCCGTCGCCCAGCAGGAAAGCGTCTCACGCGCTGCTGGACTTCTGGCCTTATCTCAATCCGCCGCCAGCACCTCGATCACCGAGCTGGAGCGTCAATCCAGCTGCCAATTATTCGACCGCGCCGGCAAACGCCTGAGCCTCAACGCCTTGGGCCATCAGCTGTTACCCCAGGCGGTAGCGCTGTTGGACCAGGCCAAGGAGATCGAGGACCTGCTCAACGGCAAGTCCGGCTTCGGCTCGCTGGCGGTCGGCGCGACGCTGACCATCGGCAATTACCTGGCCACGCTGTTGATCGGCAGCTTCATGCAGCAACATCCCGAGAGCCAGGTGAAGCTACATGTGCAGAACACTGCGCATATCGTGCACCAGGTGGCGCACTACGAAATTGACCTGGGTCTAATCGAAGGCGACTGCAGCCACCCGGACATCGAAGTGCAGACTTGGGTCGAAGATGAACTGGTGGTGTTCTGTGCGCCGCAGCATCACCTGGCCAAGCGTGGCGTGGCGAGCATGGATGAACTGACCCATGAGGCGTGGATCCTGCGCGAACAAGGCTCGGGCACGCGCCTGACCTTTGACCAGGCTATGCGCCATCATCGCAGCTCGCTGAATATCCGTCTGGAGCTGGAACACACTGAGGCGATCAAGCGGGCCGTGGAGTCGGGATTGGGGATTGGTTGCATTTCTCGCCTGGCGCTGCGCGATGCGTTCCGCCGCGGCAGCCTGGTGCCGGTAGAAACCCCGGACCTGGACCTGGCGCGGCAGTTCTACTTCATCTGGCATAAACAGAAATACCAGACCTCGGCGATGCGCGAGTTCCTGGAGCTGTGCCGCACCTTTACCGCCGGTGTGCAGCGCAGCGACGAGATCGTGCTGCCAAGCATTGCCTGATCGTTAGATGAGGATTACGGCCCACACCAGAGCGATCATGCTCAGCGCCACGAATTGCGCGGCGCTGCCCATGTCCTTGGCGTTTTTGGACAGCGGGTGGCGGTCCAGGGAAATGCGGTCGATGGCGGCTTCGACTGCCGAGTTGAGCAACTCGACGATCAGGGCCAGCAAGCACACGGCGATCAACAACGCGCGCTCGACCCGGCTCACATTCAGGAAGAAACTCAGCGGGATCAAAATAACGTTGAGCAGCACCAGCTGGCGAAATGCCGCTTCGCCGGTGAATGCCGCGCGAAGGCCATCCAGGGAGTAACCCCCTGCATTGAAGATACGTTTGATACCGGTTTGACCCTTGAAAGGCGACATAGACGTAGGCAACTGAACTAAAGGAGTGGGGAAGCTAGATCACGCCAAGTCAAAAAAGCGTGAATAAGTAACAGGTTAATGCTGCGAAATTGACTCAAGTTGTTGCAGCAGCAGCGCCGCCTGGGTCCTCGTACGCACGCCCAGTTTGCGGAAAATCGCGGTCACATGGGCCTTGATGGTTGCTTCCGACACACTCAGCTCATAGGCAATCTGCTTGTTCAACAACCCTTCGCAGACCATGGTCAGCACCCGAAACTGCTGGGGCGTCAGGCTGGCCAGGCCATCGCGGGCCGCCTTGGCTTCATCGGAAACGTTGATTTCTTCAAACGCCTGCGGCGGCCATGACACATCGCCATCCAGCACCTTGCGCACAGCCTTCTGGATATCTTCCATCGCACTGGATTTGGGTATGAAACCACTGGCGCCAAACTCCTTGGAGCGCACTACCACGTCGGCTTCCTCCTGGGCCGAGACCATTACCACCGGGATTTGCGGGTATTGCCCGCGTAACAGCACCAGCCCGGAGAAACCATAGGCGCCGGGCATATTCAGGTCGAGCAGCACCAAGTCCCAGTCGGATTTTTCGGTGAGGCGGGCTTCCAGTTCGGCAATGCTGGCCACTTCGACCAAACGCACGTCCGGGCCCAGGCCCAGGGTGACGGCTTGATGCAGCGCACTGCGAAACAGCGGGTGGTCATCGGCTATCAGGATTTCGTATGTGGCCATTGATTAAATGATCCTGTTTTTTATGGCAGCCCTGATGGGTTCAGGGTTCGCCAATACACAAGGCGAAGGCCAGGCAGCCATCGCCACAGGGTACGTTCAACGTCAAAAGCACTGAAACGACGTCGAAAATTCACGGTTGCACCCCAATCGGCGCTCAGCATGCCCAGCGTAGGCTGGGGGGTCAAGCACTACGCCCACGGGCATTTTAGCGGGGGGTGGGTTTACGGTGCCATCATGCAAACGTCGTCTGGTTATACCGCCGGTATATAAGGTGCAAGGCGCGTATGGACGAGGTCGTTCGAGTCCAGGGGCTGCTGAAACTTGGCCGCCAGGTAATGCGTGCTGAACACATCAAGGTAAGCGTCCAGCACCTCGCTGGCGGCACCGTCGTCCGCCAACTCAAGGCACAGCGCCGCGACTTCGGCGGTGCAGAAGTGATCATCACGCTTGGAGCGACGCAGTTTGTAGCGCGACAGCTGCTCCGGCGCCAGGCTCAATACCGGCAAGTGCTCAAGATACGGGCTTTTACGAAACATCTTGCGCGCTTCGCTCCAGGTGCCGTCCAGCAGAATGAACAGCGGGCGCTTGCCCTCCTCCACTTTGACCTCGCTGACGACACGCTCAGGCGCGACGAATTCGCCGGGGAACACGATGTAGGGCTGCCACTGCGGGTCGGCCAAAAGGGTGAGCAAATCCGGGTCGACTTCGGTGCGCGACCAGGCAAATGCCGAGGTGTCGTTGATCACGTCAGCGATCAACCAGCCGGTGTTGCTGGGCTTCATCGGTTCGACGTCGTGCATCAGCAGGCACATGGCAGACCTGGCCTCGACCTGGGGCCGCCAGGCACACAGGCAGAACTCGGGGATCACCCGGCAGCCAGGGCAACGTTCGGCACGCGAACCGCGGTTAACGAACGGCCTGACGGCGCGCGCCAGGCGCTGGGTGCGCAGACGGGAAACAGCGTGGCTCATCGGGTGCGCCACAGGGAGTAAATCGACACGGGAAAACTCGTGAAAGGCTGAATTGATCGCAGTTTACCAGCGATACGCCTGGCTGTAGCGCCAAGGCGTCACCTATAATTGCGCGCCACTGAACGCTCAGCGCAGTGGCTGGTCTATGCACCAGTAACCGAATCAGGAGAGTTTCATGCTGCGTTCCATGCTGCGTCTTGCCGCCCCATCCATCGCCCTTGCGCTGGTATTGCCCGTGGGCGCCCAGGCGGCCTCGCTGCTGGAGGCCCAAATGAACCGCAAGCTGCAAAGCGTCGCGGCTGAAAGCAACAAGGACCTGCCCCGGGAAATCGACGAAAAAACCCTCGAAGTCGCCTACACCGTTGAAGGCATGCAACTGATCGATCATCTCAGCGTACAACCTGACCGGGCCGAGCAGATGCGCGCCAACCCCAAGGCCGTATATTTCCAGCTTGGGCAAAGCGTGTGCCTGAACAAAGGTTACCGCGAGCTGATGGCCAAGGGCGCAGTGATGCGCTACGAAATCACCGAGAACAAGACCAATCGTCCTGTGGCATCGGTGAAGTTTGTGGAAGCAGATTGCCCGGCACCGGCTGCGGCGAAGAAGAAAAAGTAACCGTCTCACGAACCTCGCGCGCTACTGTCCAGTGGCGCGCACTCCCCCGCTTCACGCTCCCGCGCACCGCTGAACTCCCGGCTGGCTAACCAATAAGCGGTTGCCAGACAAGGGTTTTTCAGCCCATGATCAAGTCATTCCAACCGCCTGTTCATAACGGTTTTCTTGCCGTTCTGTAACATTTCCAGGGCAAAAGAGGGTTGCCCTCCTGCGACTTGCAAAGGTTTCCACATCACAAGGAACATACAGAGCCCATTTGCTGCCTGGCGAACACGTGTAATACCCAGGGTATGCAACGACACATGCAGTGTCGTGGCCCCCGGCCGAATCTCTCGCCGATGGCCCTGTCTCTGTGAAGAAGGAGAAGTTGAATGCCTTACCAACCGAATGACAGCCTGATCCGGCATTTTGAAGCAAACGGCGCCGACCTCACGCAGCAGGTCGAAGCCCAACTCCAGCTGATCGCTCCTGACAGCCCGAATATCCCCTTATATCGCGACATGATCCTGACCGTGCTGCGCATGGCCCAGGACGACCGCAACCGCTGGAACGCCAAGATTACTTTGCAGGCCATCCGCGAACTGGACCATGCCTTCCGCGTGTTGGAAAAGTTCAAAGGCCGGCGCAAGGTCACCGTGTTCGGCTCCGCCCGTACGCCGGTAGAAAGCCCGCTGTACGCACTGGCCCGAGAGGTAGGTGCCGCCTTGGCGCGCTCGGACTTGATGGTGATCACCGGCGGCGGCGGCGGCATCATGGCCGCAGCTCACGAAGGCGCGGGCCTGGAACACAGCCTGGGTTTCAACATCACCCTGCCGTTCGAACAGCATGCCAACCCGACCATTGATGGGACCGAGAACCTGCTGTCCTTCCACTTCTTCTTTACCCGCAAGCTGTTTTTCGTCAAGGAAGCCGATGGCCTGGTGCTGTGCCCCGGCGGATTTGGCACCCTGGATGAAGCCTTGGAAGTGCTGACTTTGATTCAGACCGGCAAGAGCCCACTGGTGCCGGTGGTGTTGTTGGACGCACCTGGCGGCGGTTTCTGGCAAGGCGCGCTGGACTTTATCCGCAGCCAACTGGAAGCCAACCGCTACATCCTGCCCACCGACCTCAAACTCGTGCGGCTGGTGTACAGCGCTGAAGAAGCGGTGGAAGAGATCAATCAGTTTTACGCCAACTTCCATTCCACACGCTGGTTGAAACGTGAATTTGTGGTGCGCATGAATCACCCCTTGAGTGACCACGCGCTGGCTCATTTGCAGAGCGAGTTTGCCAGCCTGCGGTTGAGTGGTGACTTCCAGCAACTCGCCTATACGGGCGAGGAGCATGATGAGCCGAGGTTCAGCCATTTGACGCGATTGGTGTTCAACTTCAATGGGCGGGACCAGGGGCGGCTGCGGGAGTTGGTGGATTACATCAACCTGCCGGAAAACTGGGCGCAGGCTCAAGGGAAGGCGCAGCAACGGGTGACGCCGGAACCGGCGTGATTTTTGAGTGCAAAAAAAAAGGCCCGCTATTTTCATAGCGGGCCTTTTTTGTGGTGTTTCGGGCGGGCGGTGGTGAGGCATTTGGGGCTACTGCGCAGCCCAGCGCAGGGCAGGGCAAGTCTGCTCGCCACAAAAGCCTCCTGATCAGAAGGACTAGGCCTTGACGCTCAATCGTCCATGGATCGGCCGCTGAGTAGGCGGCTGATCATTTCCATCGAAAACCCGCGATAACTGAGGAAGCGCCCCTGCTTGGCTCGCTCCCTGGCATCAATGGGTAGATGACCAGAGAACTTGCGACGCCACGTGTCTTCCAGCTGCGACTGCCAACTGATACCGCACTCACGCAGGGCAAGGTCGATATCAGCACGCTGCAGGCCGCGCTGGCTCAGTTCTTCGCGAATCCGCGCCGGGCCATAACCGGAGCGAGCTCGGTAGGACACAAAGCTCTCCAGGTAACGGGCTTCCGACAGCAACCCCTCTTCCGTCAAACGGTCGAGGGCGGCTTCGATCATCTCGGGCTCAGCGCCGCGCTGACGCAGTTTGCGCGTCAGCTCGACTCGACCATGCTCGCGGCGAGCGAGCAGGTCCATTGCAGTGCGCCGAACGGCGACGGGTGTATCCAGTACAACTGTCATCGTTTGCTTCAGATGTCAGTGTCGGCTTCTTCTACTTCTTCAACCGGGTCGCGGTTGGCAGCAGCTTTCACGTCAGGTGCTGCAGTCAGTAGCTTGTCGCGAATCTGCTTCTCAAGCGTGGCGGCGATATCCGGGTTCTCCGCCAGGAACTTGGCCGAATTGGCCTTGCCTTGGCCGATCTTGCTGCCGTTGTAGGCATACCAGGCGCCGGACTTCTCGACAAAACCGTGCAATACGCCCAGGTCGATCATCTCGCCGTTCAGGTAGATACCCTTGCCGTAGAGAATCTGGAACTCGGCCTGACGGAAAGGCGGGGCCACTTTGTTCTTCACGACTTTCACGCGGGTTTCGCTACCAACAACCTCGTCACCTTCCTTCACCGCGCCGGTACGACGGATGTCCAGACGAACCGAAGCATAGAACTTCAACGCGTTACCACCGGTGGTGGTTTCCGGGCTGCCGAACATCACGCCGATCTTCATACGGATCTGGTTGATGAAGATCACCAGGCAGTTGGCGTTCTTGATGTTACCGGTGATTTTACGCAGCGCCTGGGACATCAGGCGGGCTTGCAGGCCCACGTGCATGTCACCCATCTCGCCTTCGATTTCAGCTTTCGGTACCAGGGCTGCCACGGAGTCGACCACGATCACGTCGATGGCGTTGGAGCGCACCAGCATGTCGGTGATTTCCAGGGCCTGCTCACCGGTGTCCGGCTGGGAAACCAGCAGGTCGTCAACGTTGACGCCCAGCTTGCCGGCGTATTCAGGGTCCAGGGCGTGCTCGGCGTCGACGAACGCGCAGGTGGCGCCCATTTTTTGCGCCTGGGCGATCACCGACAGCGTCAGGGTAGTTTTACCGGAAGATTCAGGACCGTAGATTTCAACGATACGGCCTTTTGGCAGGCCGCCAATGCCGAGCGCGATGTCCAAACCCAGAGAGCCAGTGGAAATAGCCGGGATCGCCTGACGGTCGTGATCGCCCATACGCATAACGGCACCCTTGCCGAATTGACGTTCGATCTGACCCAGGGCCGCAGCCAAGGCTTTCTTCTTGTTGTCGTCCATTAAAGTCCTCACGTAATCAATAAGGCCTGGCGGCCAACACCTGTATAAGTAGACAGTATTGTTCCACAAAGATCGGAAATCGCCTACCCCTGATTTTCTATTTCTGCTGCAGCTCGTCGCATCAGGCCCTCAAGGGCGGCCTTTACCGTCTGTCGGCGGACCTCGTCGCGGTTGCCGGGGAAGTGCTGCAGCTCGGCCGTGACCTCGTCACCCACGCCGAAAGCCAGCCACACCGTGCCCACTGGTTTGTCCGGCGAACCACCATCAGGGCCCGCCACACCGCTGACCGCCACGGCAAACCGCGCCAGGCTTTTTTCCTGCGCGCCGCGCACCATCGCTTCCACCACTTCCTGGCTGACAGCGCCCACTTTTGCAAACAAGGTTTCCGGTACATTCAGCTGGCGGGTCTTTTGCCGATTCGAATAGGTGACATACCCCGCCTCGAACCACGCCGAACTCCCCGGAATCCGCGTGATGGCTTCCGCAATACCCCCACCGGTGCACGACTCGGCGGTGGTGACGTGGGCATTGAGCACCTGCAGACGGCGACCCAGTTCAGCAGCAAGTTGAGTGATTTCCTTCACGGTCGTCTCCAGGAATGGGCGAGGGGTTTGCCTACCCTACAGGAGCAAATCGCGCATGCAAGCGACAGACTGGATCAAGAGATTAGCGGGCAAGCGCCTGCACATACGCCTGGCAGGCACGCAAGGCAATCAGGGCGTTATCACCGTCGTCGGTGATGGCGATAATTCGCTGAGCATGCGCCGGGTCAAGTCGGCCGCGCGCGGCTGCATGAACCACGCTGCCGGGGCTGGCGGCGGCTGGCATTGCACAACCAGGGGCAGGGTCGGTGGCGTCGAGAAGGACTGACAAGCGCACATCAGCAGTGGCCAGGCGGTCACGCAAAGCCGCTTGATTACGTTGCGCATCACTCAACTCCCGAGCATGTTGTTGATCACTGGCGCCGAGCTGTTGCTCCAGCGCCAGCCGTTTGTGCTGTTCTGCCTGTTGCTGATGCACGCTTGCCTGGCTTTGCTGAAAGATCGCCTGAGCATGCTCCGCCGATTGCCGCTCAAGTTGCGCGCCATAACGCCAGGCCTGCACCTGCCAGACCAGCGCCAGCAGCAGGCAGACGCCGACCAGGCGGCACGCCCCTAGGACGCGCATAACACCGCCTTCGCCCGCGCCCATAGCCGCAGCCGATCCTCCAGCCCATTGAGCCCGCCATTGATGCGCCGGGTGATGGTGGTGAACTGGTCCTTGTCAGCGAGCTCATTCAACCCGTTGCTCTGCCAGAACCAGGCCGCGGACTCACACGCCCATTGCGGTTGCTCCAGCAGTTCAGGCTGGCGCAGCAGGCGTTCGTCGCCAAACAGTGCTTGGCTGCAAACCAGGTAGTTGCGACGCCCGGTGATCTGGATCAGCCCCCTGCCCCGGTACTTCTGGCCATCACCATCGGCTTGGGGGGTGTTGCCCAGGCGTGCGGCCAAGGTGCCGGTGTCGTACTTGCCGAGGTACTGATCGCTGCCAAGTTCGCGCAGGTAACGCAGCTCGCCGGATTCGTGGGCAATCTGGCCGATGAATGCAGCAGCGCGTTTTGCAGTAATGATGTCGTAGCGAATAAGCGCTGCGTTTAGAGCAGCTACAAAGACGCCCGCTCTGAGGCGGGCTCCAGGCATCACTTGAAGCAGTTGCTGCAGCGATATGACCATTGGCTTTCCCTTGAAAATGTCTACACCGATAACCCACCCGCCGTAATTGTGCTGCGATACCCGGTGACCGGGTCGCCAACATGTACCACCTGCGTCATTGACCATCGCCCCTGCATGTAGGACGGCCAGCTCTCATCCAGGCGCACCAGCCCTTCGGCGGCCAACAACGGGTTACCGGGGCAATCGATCACCAGTTTCAGTCCTTCACGCCCTACACGGCGCCATTCACCTTCTGCGACGGCACGGGCTTCGACTTCGTTCTGGCAGCGTTGGCGCAGGGTTTTGAACGGGGCAATCCCGACTTCAACCACCCGCTGCTTACAGGCGGCGGCATCCCACCAGGTGACGCGGCTACCCATGTATTTCGAGCGGGATGTTTCGTCGAGCGTGGCGGTGATAAACGCCTGGTCACCGGGGCGGTTGTCTTGGGTGACCGTTAATGTGACTTCCGGCAGCAGCTGGCCGGAAAGCGAGGTGGTCTTCCCGGCCTCCGCCAGCACGTACAACTCGTTGAACGGCTTGGCGACCGCACTGTAGCGCTTGGCAAGGCGGGTGATGAAAGCCATGTCGCTTTCGTTGGACTGGTCGATATGCGCAATCGCAATAGCATCCAGCGCCGGCGCCACACGCGGAGAATAACCGTGGCGACTGACCAGTTGGCGGAACAGCGCCCCCAACGTCGTAGGCCCGTAACTGGCGGATCTTCGTTGGCGATAGCCGCTCGCGTCCACCCTGCTGAAAGGCGCGGCGGTGGCCACGATCATCAAGCGCATGGGAAACAGCACGGGGGTTCGTTGATTGATGACGAACTCGCCTTTTTCCACCCACCCCGATTCCCGATAGCCGACGCGCAAACCGATCTTGCCGCTCAGGCTGGGCAGGCCTTCCAACCCTTCGATATTGAGGGTCAGCTCCAGCCGGTCAGCCTGAATACCGGCAGCGTCGGTGTGGCGCCAGTGCATCAGGCGTTGATTGAGCAGCGCCGCGTTGGCGCCGTAAAACTCTACTATCGGTGTGAATCCCTGTGCCATGCAGCCTCCTTAATCCCAGGCCAAGAGAGGTCGTACCGCACCCCGCCGCGATTGCATTTCCGGCACGATGACCCCCACGCCGGCCGGCAGCACCGGTCCGTATTCGGCGAGCCCGGGATTCAAATGCCAGAGGGTTTCTTCCGCCGCGTCATCGCAACGGCCCAGCTCGCGATAGAGCAGCAGGTTGACCGAGTCACCGGCGATACTTCGCACTCTACGCATTGACGAATTCCTCCAGTTCAAGGGTCCAGGCCATGACCATCGCAGTGCCGTCATCGATGACATTGCTCTGGGTTTCCACCACCGAATTGATCCGCCACAACCCCCAGTTACGGCCAATGCCATCGACCAGGGGCAGCGGCGCGCGCCCATTTTGCAGCGCGCGCAATTCGTCCAATCGCTGCATGCCGACGCCATACATCGCCGTGCCGGCGAAGGTGAGTTTTTCCAGTTTCTGACCGCTCTGGCGCGACTGAGGCTTGCTGGCAATAATCGCCAGGTCGCTCCAGCCGCCGTCATTGGTTCGCACCAACGAGGAATACGCAAACCCTCGGGACAAGCCAAAAATAAAGTCACCCAGTACCATTTGCTGTCGCATCAATCACCTCCAGAAGGATCGGCCAGTGCTGCGTTGCGGCGCAGTCCAAGGGAATCCGTAACCATCGGCATGCATTGGAATTGCAGGGCCTGGATCACTTGATTGACCACCAACTGGGCGTCGGCCGGGTTTACGCCAGTGATCTGGATGCTCGGGGCGATGCTGACCTGCACGCTGTCTGCGCGCGCACTGTTGAGCTCCTTGCTGACCGCATTGGGCGCAGGCAGGCGGTCAGGTGAGCCGAACAGTTTGTCACCCATCCAGGCGCCCGCCTCACTGCCCAGCAAGCCCCCGATTACGCCGCCGACCGCGGTGCCGACGCCGGGCAGAATCAAGGTGCCGATGGCTGCACCGGCAGAAGCACCGGCCCAGGCACCGCCGGCAGTGCTCAGGCCCGCGGCGACGGCATGTGAATCGCCGTTGCGTACGCCCTGGATGACGTCCACCGCAGCTTCTGCCGTTCTCAATGGCGCGAGTCGCCGAATACCAACGGATTCGAGTTTTGCGAGGGCATCTTTCAGCGCGCTGCTGGCAACGCTTGGCGGGACGGGCGCAGGGCTTCTGGCACCGGCAAAGAATTGCAAGCCCTGCGACGGCCCCCCTGCATGAACACCCAGTTGTGAGCCGCCCGGGACACTGCTGTGTGTTTTGGGAGCACCAGGCAGGGGTGCCTTGGGCCTGCTGTTTTTTTTGCGGCCCTTGAACTTCTCTACAGCCCCGTCGAAAACCAGATCAATCAGTTTTTCAACCATCTTGTCCCTGGCCGTATCCAACAATTCATCCCCGGCGGATTTGTCAGCAACAGGCACGGGACCAGTCGCCTCATCTTTCAACGCGCTTGTCTGCGTATTGGCACTTTTAGGCGCCAAAGAGTCGCTGTTGATAAACAACGTACTGTTGAGCGTCTCCAACGTTTCGCGCAGCCGCACTTGCTCCTGAGTCAAGGCGTTGATGTCCACGCTGAGCGTGTACAGCGCAGAGCGCAACGCCAGTTGCGGCTGCGAAGAAGCCTCCAGGTTTGCAGGTGCCACCGCGCTGGGGGAAAACGGTGCCAACACGTTGCCGAGATCCGCTTCGCCGAGCATCCAGCGGAAGTCTTCCTGGGCGAGCCGTATCCCATATCTAGTCTCTTGCATCCCGCTCTACTCCTGTTTAACGCCAAGGCGAGTGATCGCGATGTCGTAGCGGCGCAATGCTTTTGCGGCGTCCCAGTCGAGGATCTCCGCTTCGTTTACCGAATAAACCAGCGGCACCACATCGAGGATCACTTCGATGTCGCGTTGCGAAAGAAGGCCGCCGGTTGATTTAAAAAATCGTCGATACGCTCCTGCAACTCGGTCCAGTCGGGCACGGTCAGGCCGGCGAGATCGGGAATCATCAGGCCGGTGCAATGCGCGGTGATGAACTCGGCGCGTTCTTTATTGGTGGTGAGTTTTTTCATCACCTTGGTGGCGCGCAGGGCAGGCATTTCCAGGGGCAGTTCGGTAACGGTGCGGCCGGCAGCGTCGAGTGGCAACAGCAGCTGCACCGGCTGGTCGTGGGCGGTTTCCTGCTGTTTGCCCAGGAAGAACGACGCAGGACGTGTCGACATCTCATGCACGTATTGGGCGATGGTCACGTAGTCCGGACGCTTGAGTTGATCGAGTTCTTTTTCCGACAGGCCGGTGGCGAGTTTCGCCAGCTCGAAGAACTGGTCGTCCTCGTCATCACCGGCCCGGGCCAGCGCATCTTTTTGCGCGGCATAGTACAGCGGCTTGAGTTGCACCTGCTCGATCGTCACGCCGGTGTCGGCGCTGATCGGGGACAGCAGGCGGTGCAGCGGTGGCATCCAGGCCATGGGGCAATTCCTTGATGAAGTAATGGGGCGAGCAGGCCCGCCCCGCTGGGCTTAAGGCATCAGCACGGCACGACGCGCGTCGCCGAGAATGTCGACGCCGTTGAGCACGAACTTCTGGGTGCGCACGTCGATGTCGATCACCGAAATACCGTTTTCCAGACGGTTGTAGGTGCGGCAGGAGAGATCCAACGTGGTGAGAGCCTTCTCGCCCATCTTCAACTTCCCTTCCTCCAGGGATTTGAGCTTGCCGCCGACCGTGTGGTAGGTGAAGTAGGTCTTGCCGTCCTGGTCCTGGCCGGCTTCGCGCACGTTCAACAGAATGTCGTCACCCAGACGCACGCCCAGGGCCAACATGATTTCCGCGCCTGCGCCCTGCAAGATCAGCTTGGCGCCCAGCACTTTGCCGCTCTTGGCCATTTCTTCGGCGATAAAGCGCCCGCCGGACATGGCTTCCATGTCGAATTCAATCTTCGGCGGGGTGAATTCCTCTACGGTCGCGGACAACGGCAGGCCTTGAAGGGTGGCCGCAATGGCCTGTCTGACTCGGTTGGTAAACATTAGAGAACGTCCTCCAGGAACTGCTCGATGATTTCATCGCGGGCATTGAGTTGATAAATCATGTGTTCGTTCGGCGCGTAGCGGCCGTAGTCGATGACGATGTACCAGGTGCCGTTCTTGTACTGCTCGACACTGTTCAATTCCGGGTGCAGGTACACGCTGCCGCCGGGGATGGTTTCGTCGGCAACCAGAGTTTGCAGCCAGTCGTTGATGCGCTTGACCTCCTGGTCCATGAACGACTTGGTGAGGTTCTTGGCCATGGCTTTCTGCCCGGCCTTGACCAGCTTGCGGCTGATCGCGTCTTCCAGGCCGACGTAGCTGATGAACTTGCCGGTGATGGAGCGGTTACCCAGCAGCGAGAAACCGCCAAGGATGGTGCGCGCGTAGTAGCTCACGCCGTAGCGGTTGAGCAGGTCGCCTTCGGTGGAGGTGTCGAGGATGTTGTACTCGACCACGCGGGAAACGTCCTCGGCGAACGTCACCTGATTACCCGGGCTCTCCCATTGCTTGACCTTGGCCAAGGCGGCGATAGCCAGAGACGATGGCGCCAGGAACACGTTTTTCTTCGCGGCCTTGGAGTACACCGACGGCATGTTGTGCACCAGCAGGCAACGGTCGAAACCAAGGTCGGCACCGCCCAGTTCGCCGCTGTAGGTCACCTGATCGGCGACGCTTGCGTCTTTGCCATCCAGCACCACACGGGCCTTGATGCGCTTGCCGAACGCCGCGAACTCGCCGGCCACCGCTTTGACGCCGGTGAAGCCCGGCGCGCCAATGATGGTCAGGTCTTCCGGTACACTGGCCAGCGCGGCCAGGCCCAACTTGCGGCCAGTGACCGGCTCGTCGCCGCCGATGACATTGTTGAGGGTGTCTGCCGGGGTAGCGCCCTCCTCCACAATCACCACATACACGGGTACTTTCACCACTTTGAGGATCTGGTACACCGCGTGGAACAGCGTGCCGGCCTCGGCGCCGGTCGGGTCCAGCAGCGCCTGGGTAGTGAAGCTGTTGATGCGAAACGCCGCGTTTTTCGGGATCGACGCATGCGCATTCGGCGCCGTGCCGACCAGGCCGATCACATTGTCACCCAGGCCACCCATGGCCTCGGGGGATTCGGTGGCATTCACGGTGATGCCGTTGTGCTCGAAGTTCAAAACCTCAGCCATGTTCAGTCAGCCTTCTTGGTGGTGGCCTTTTTGGCCGGGGTGGCGTTGAGGACGCTGGTGAGTTCCAGGCGGCCGGCGGTGCGCAGGGCGGATGCTTCGACGTCCAGCAGGTCCAGTTGCTGACCGGCGACAGACCAATGGCCGGCGCCGGTGGGGAATGGGATGAGGACGGTGTAGGTTTGGCGGGTGGGCATGTGTGGGATCTCCAGGCACAAAAAAACCGCTCGATGGCGGCGGGTAGTTCGGATGGGGAAAGAAAACGCCCCGGAGTGCGGGGCGTTTATTTGGTTTGTTCGGCGATCCATAGGGGAGGTTTCGGCCGATGTTCGATGCCCGGAAAGTCAGGCGATTGCGGCCAGTCGCGCAGGGATTGCACATACAGCAGAACGTGCGAAAACTGCTCCTCTGTCAGCGTTGTTTCAGCACCGATTTCAAGTTGATCGCGATGACGCTCACGCAGCCATCTAACGCTATCAATTTCAGCATCTCGCCAGATTCGCTCTTCGCGTTGAAGGTCTATCTCGATGATCGGGGCATCGATCAAATAGGGAATCCCTAAATCATCATGCGCTCGCACTTTGCCCCTTTCTGGATTTGCAATCACACGTAGAAAAACGTCATCCGAGATTTCTAACGCATCGTCTGGAATATTCTCGCCGTGTATCGCAGCCAAGTAGGTGCAGCCTGTGGACGGACTATAAAAGCGCATAAATACTCCTTATCTGCCGAATGCAAACCATCGCGCAACGATGGTTGCCGCGGAGGTAACTTGTTTATCGCACGTCAAGGTCATACCCTTTTTCGTAACCTGATGCACATACGCTCCGATAACGGAGCTCAGTATATCGCTCTCTACAGTCCAGTCGGCGTAGAGCACGGAGTTGGGGAACTCAACAGGGTATGAGACGGGTAACAAACTATCTCCACTTGTCTGATATTCAACTGCGCCCCACTGAATAACCAAGCCACCTAGCCAGCTGGGAAAAACGAAATATCCTGTTGGGGTAAAACTTGTCGCAAATCCCCAGCGCAACTTTTTTGGCGTAACCATCACCCAATCATTTGCGCTGTCGAGCATTTGTACGGCAGTGGCAACTTTTGCGGTGCCCTGATTAACTTCGGTTGACTGGGCAGCCAATAAAGCGAGCGCCGCAATATCAATGTTTCCCTGATTTATCGGTGCATTCCAGGCTTTGATGCACCAGACCACAGCCAAGTTACGGGGACGACTGCCCCCCAAACCAACGTTCTGAGTGGGCTGATTACCGCCCGCGTAAATGACGTAGCTAATGGGATAATTACTTTGCGCCACAGCATCCAGACCATGCGCACTTAAGGCTCCGGCGTCCGGTCCGGTGTGCCATAGCCCCGCAACAGCCAAGCTATCAGAGCTGTAATCGAACGCCTGCAATGTACTTTTTTGCCAGCTACCGACTTCTCGGCCTACATCAACTCCCCGCCCATGATCCCAACCTCGCAAGAACTCACCACGAGATTCAGGCATTCGAAAGTTTCCGACGCCTTCATCACCTTTGTTGAAGGCCCCCCCCAAAAATGCTGAAAGGTCAGGGTAGATCGAGGCGCTTTTAATACTCCCATCGATCTCAAGAAAGCCTGGCGCAACTTTATTCACGGGAAAGGCGACGATTGAGCCCACCGGCAACGCCGAAGCCTTGGCAATCATCGCCTCAATCTCAGCCTTCGAATACGTTCCCTTCCCCAGGTAATCCATCACCCAAGCCCGAGTCGCCTTCACCACCGTGTCATCAATCAACAACGTCACAAGCGCGGCATTACTCGTCTCAAAGATCGAGCGGATATAAAACTCTTTCCCCGCCCCCGACGTCGCCAACACCGGCTTATACGACTCCGGATATTTAACGACGGCATACAAAATCCCGGTATCGGTCCACAACCCGGCTTCGCGCACATACCAGCCGCCAACCTCCGACGGAATGGTGACTTCAGCCATCAGCCAGTTAGCATTTTTCTCATCCTGGAACAGCGCATTCAGCGGCCCACGCCACACTTCGCGTTTTAGCGCTTTTGCGCTGGCAGCAGGGTTATAGACGGCGCCGTTGCCGTCGCCGACGGAGATTTTCGCCAGCTTGATCGGTATGCCGGCCGCTTTGCAGGCGGTTTCGTAGGCTATCCCCGCGTCGGTGAGCAGGGTGTAATAGTCAGCCATTTAGTGCTCCTGTGGATAAAGGGTGGTGGTTTCGACGGTGTAGAGCGCTGCCGCCAAAAAGGCGCGGCCCGAGGCCTCTACGCCTGCCAGCACATTTGGGTAGATCGTGGTCAGCTCGCCGCACAGGGTGGCGGCGCCGATGAAGTGGCGGCCGGAGGCGCTCAGGCCTACCGAGACCGAGAGAATGTCGCGCTCGCTTTTGGCATCGGCCAGGCGCCGGTCGAGCCGGGCATCGATGGTTTCGCTGTAGGGCAATTCGGTCCAGGCACGTACGGCAAAGCTGTAGGGCACGCCGGGCGGTTTTTGCTCGTACCAGGCGCGCACTTCAGGGCTCAGTTGCAAACCCTTGGCGGCGTTTTCCAGGGCTTGGCGAGTGCCGGCCTGGCGTGCGGTGGGCCAGGCGAGTTTGACCGTCAGGCGCTTCTCGGCCTCGGGAGCCGTGGTGCTCCATTCGTTCACCGCGCGGTCCGCTGCCAGGTAGGGCAAGAACGCCGCCGGCGTGCGATCTGGGTCCATCAACTGTGGGAACGGTGGCGTTACCCGCTCGAGCAAGTGACCGAATCCCAGGTCCAGGGCCTTTTCCAGCGGTGAGCTGTTGGCAGGCAACAAGCTCGCTTTGGGTTCACTCATAGCGTGCGCACCTCCACCTCGACACCCGTGCAGTACGGGGCCTGGAACGCCGTGCTGATAATCGGCTCCAGCGGTTCGAGGATCTGCAGTTGCGCGGCGCCGGCGCTGTGGATGGCGTAGTCGATCCAGCTCGGGTCCACGCGCCCTTCGAGGCGATGGCAGGAGTCGGCGTAGGTTTGCAGCAGTTGCTGCGCGGCCACTTGGGTCAGCCCCGAATCCGGGCCGGCATTGATCTTGGCCACCACGCGAATCTTGTACGGCTGAATCTGCGCACCTTGGACGCTGACCAGGTCGGTTTCCGGCCTTACATCAGGCCGTGCGAAATGTCGCCGTACACCGTCAAGCAAATCGGCGGAAGCGCTGCCATCACCCTCCCTGGACAGCACAGTGACCATCACTTCACCGGGTGCGGTGCGCCGCCCGTTGCCATCCTTGACCTGCGCCGCATAACCGTCCGGATCAAAGGTGTAGCTGACGGTGACCACGCCCGGCGTGGCGCTTTGCACCTTGACCGACGGCCGCTCACCCAGGGTGAAGACCTCGCGGCGATACTGCATGCGCGAGCCTGCTGCCGGCGCATGGGGTGCAAGGTAATAACGCAAACGGGCGTCGTCGTCGCTTTCCAGGGTTGGCGGCACGGGTGGGAAAGCGGCCGGATCGCCGGGGTCCAGCACCTGGCGCTCCAGGCCCATATCGGCCAGGCGCGCATCCAGGTTGCTACCGGTCGCCCACCACGCCAGCATCTGCTTGATGCGCGCGTTGTACTTGCGTTCGTGGGTTTGCAAGCGCACACAAAAGGCTTCCAGCGCCAGGGTCAGCAACTCGCTTTCGTTGTCGAGGCTGACCTTGAGCCTGGCCGCGTTTTGCGGTGCACGCGTGGCGACGTAGTCGACGACAAACGCCTTGAACTCGGCCAACAAGGGCTCGAACGCGTCAACGGCGATGATGGCCGGTTCCGCCAGTTGGTTCTGGCCAGGGATCAGCATGCTCATGTCACGACCTCGAAGGATTGTTGGCGGTTTTTCCAGGTGCCGGCGAACCGCAGCAGCAGGCCGGCGCCCTGGCGGGTGGCGACAATAATTTGGGGTTGGAAGTCGGCGATGCCGTTCTGGGCGTTATAGAACGCTTGGGCAGCGTGGCTCTGGGCGAGGATCAGCAGGTCGTCGCCGAGGTTCTGGCCAAGCAGTTGCGGGATCATCGAGCCGTACAACGGCCGCTTCTGGCGAGTGCCCACAGGGGTGGTCAGCGCCCGGGTGGCACGCTGGACGAATTGCAGCCAGTCGTCGACGGCTGCCCCGGAGTTCCTATCGATTCCGATCATGGCAAATCCTCATGCACGGCTGATCACGCGGCCTTGGTGGTCAACCAGCGGGCCGCTGAAATGCACCCCGGCGGCATCCAGCAACAGGCCGGTGGCGCCGAGTTGCAGGCTGATGCTTTGGGCGTTCATGCTCAGGCTGGCCGCGCCGACGGTGGCGTCGACCTGCTCACGCGAGCCGCTGAACGTGGTTGGGCCGTTGACCCAATTGAAGAGGTGGCTGGCGTCGTCGTAATCGCTTTGCGTGCCGTCCTGAAAGCGCCGTCGGGTCAGCGATGCAACGCCGGATACCGGGGGAAACAGACTACTGTTGAGACCGAACAAGGCCACGGACTGCGCGCCGCCTTCCCCGCCACCGTAATTGAGTAACAGGCATTGTTCGCCGACTGACGGGATACGGGTTTCGGTTTGCGCACCGGCACTCGGATTGAAGAAACGAATCGCCGGGCTGAGCAGATCACCGTGACTGACCTTGCAGGTATTGCTGGCGGCGTCGACCTCCTGGCACACGCCAATCCGGCAGAAGCTTTCGGCGCGTCGGTACAGGTCTTCGAGCTGGGCTTCCATTTCCGCCAGGCGTTCGACGATCGGGCCCAGTTGCATGCGTAGCAATGCGTCGAACATGGACTACTCCTGCAGTGGCCGATATTGGTCCGGGTCGTCGATGTTCGAGACTTCCCACGTGCGGGCAAACAGAGGTCTGCCTGTGGGATCTTCGAGCAACGACGGCCCGAGATAGAGGGTTTGGCTGAAGGACACTGTCCAGGTGTCGTAGTCCGTTTCGGCGCTGGTGAGCCCGGACGGCGCCGCGACAATGGACGTGGGTAAGTCGCACTGATCGGGCGGCAGGCCCCAGCGATTGTCCAGGGCCAGGTCCATCAGTTGGCTCGCCAGGTCGCAGGCATCGAACGGGGCTGACCCGCTGGCGACCATGGCCTTGAGTGAAACCGACAAGGCGTGCGCCTTGCGCCCTGCCAGGGAACGAACGCCGGGGCCGTTGCGTTCCACGCCTATCAGCACGCCGGTTTTATCCCCCGCGCCGATAAAGTCCTGATGATTGCCTACACGCAATTGTGGGAAAGCACCTTTCAGCACTTCCCCGATTGCCACAGGCAGCTGGGAAGGTTTTTCGATAAGTGTCATGTTGTTGCGTCCTTGCAGCGGTTACTGCTGATCCGGGCGAGAGGTCGGGGGCTCATTGACCCCGATGCGTTTGGCCGCCCACCGTTCATAAAGGCCGATGGCGACGTCCGCGCCGGCCATGGCCGTGAGGCAACCAATGGCGCCGGCGGTCCAGATCGACATGCCGGCGGCGTAGCACAGCATCAAGGCTGAAACTCCGCAGACCATGCACGCTCCGGACCGCAAGGCCAGGCGCCGTACCAGCGACCAACCGCGGGCGCCCTCCTTGTCGGCGCGCCACATTTCGCCGGATACACCGCCGATCAAGGCCAGTACGATGACCAGCCAGATAGGCATTTCCGCTAACGCTTGCTGCTCGTTTGTCATGTCACGCCTCCTGGCTGAGCATTACCGGCAACGTGCCGGTGTGTTGGGTAAATCCATTTAAAGGTAGGCATTCCAAAAAGCCCGGTCGCCCGGGCTTTTCAGTAATGCGGTCCACATGCGATCTTTCGGCGCTACTGGCGCGGTACGGATCTTTCCTAAGATGTTTTTCCGACCACGATCCCTGTCTGCCGGATAACTGCTTCTGGTGCTTTACGCTGCACACCCGGGTCAGTTGCCAACCCTCTGAACCGTCAAGGCCGGTTCATCGCTGCCTGTTTTTGTGAAACCGTGAAACTAAAGAGCGTCGGCATCCTTGCCGGTGTTGCCTGGCATCCTTGCCATCGCTCTGATGGCGTCCTTGCCGATGTTGCGTGCCTTCCTTGTCTTCCTTGGCAGCATCCTTGCCGCCACCACCGCCTTGTTGGCTGGCTTGAGACGAAGAATATGCATGTATGCATATACAGTCAATGCGTAAATGCATTTAATTTTGCCAACTAAATGCACTTATGCATTTTTGGCCTTGTGGGCCAAGGGTTTGACGGGTTTCTGCAGGCGAAAAAAAGCCCGCGCATTGGCGGGCTTTGTCTTACGCAAGCAGGTTAACGGGCGTACATGCCCCACCAGAACACATGACCGAGGATGCTGATCTGCTCATCCTGGATCTCCTGGAAACTGTAGTCCTCGTCCGGGTGCTCGTCGCGGTTGAAGCTGCGCAGGCGAATCCCGGAAGGCAGGCGATAGAGCTGTTTTACGCGCAACTGGCCGTTGTGATTGATGGCATACAAATCACCATCGACGATGTCACCAATGCCACTCTTGCCCGCGTTGACCCCGACCGTCGCGCCATCACGCAGCACCGGCAACATACTGTTGCCACGCACCGTCACACACTTGGCCTGGTCGAACTGCACCCCGTTATGCCGCAGGCTGCGCTTGCCGAATCGCAGGCTGGCCTTCTCGCTTTCCTCGATGACGAATCTTCCTGATCCAGCAGCCAATTCAACCTCGCGCAGAAAGGGGATCGACACCTCGTCATCATTAACGGGCGTGTCGTCGTCCCACAGGCTTATGTCCTTGAGTTCCGAATGCATCGGGTCGCGTCCGTCATCCCGCGGACCGCCCACCACCGCGCGCCCGCGCAGTTGATCGGTGCTGACGCGGAAGTATTCGGCGATGCGCGAGATGTGCTTGTCCGACGGATCGACGATCTTGCCGCTGAGGATCCTGGACAGCGTCGATTGAGGCACGCCGGTACGCCGGTGAAGCTCCGTGGGGGAGATCCGGTCGCGGTCCAGCAATTCTCTTAATACGATAGAAACGTTGCGTTTTTGCATAACGGCGATAGTGCAGGCAGATTTAGCGCTTGGCAAATGCTAATTTGCATATTTCATGCATATGCGATGCCTCGATACCTATCCGTTTACGACCTGCGAACCCCCGACTTCGCGTGTTAACCTTGCGCCCATCGCAAAAAATGCTGGGCCAAGCGCCCCCTTTGCCCCATCACTTTCAACGAATTTGCCTACTATCCAATGAGTAAAAACGCCTCCGACCTGTCCTCCCACACGCCAATGATGCAGCAGTACTGGCGCCTCAAAAACCAGCACCCTGATCAGTTGATGTTCTATCGCATGGGCGACTTCTACGAGATCTTCTATGAGGATGCGAAGAAGGCCGCCAAGTTGCTGGATATCACCCTGACCGCGCGCGGGCAGTCGGCTGGGCAATCGATTCCAATGTGTGGGATTCCTTACCATTCGTTGGAAGGCTACCTGGTCAAGCTGGTGAAGCTGGGCGAGTCGGTGGTGATCTGTGAGCAGATCGGCGACCCGGCAACCAGCAAGGGGCCGGTGGAACGTCAGGTGGTGCGCATTATTACGCCGGGCACGGTGAGTGATGAGGCGCTGCTGGATGAACGTCGCGATAACCTGATCGCTGCGGTGTTGGGCGACGAGCGTTTGTTCGGCCTGTCGGTCCTGGATATCACCAGCGGCAACTTCAGCGTGCTCGAGATCAAGGGCTGGGAGAACCTGCTGGCGGAGCTGGAACGCATCAACCCGGTGGAGTTGTTGATCCCGGACGATTGGCCAAAGGACCTGCCGGCGGAAAAACGTCGTGGGACCAAGCGTCGTGCGCCGTGGGACTTCGAGCGTGACTCGGCGCTGAAAAGTCTCTGCCAGCAATTCTCGGTGCAAGACCTTAAAGGCTTCGGTTGTGAAACCCTGACCCTGGCCATCGGCGCTGCCGGTTGCCTGCTCGCCTACGCCAAGGAAACCCAGCGCACCGCCCTGCCGCATTTGCGCAGTCTGCGCCACGAGCGCCTGGACGACACCGTGGTGCTGGACGGCGCGAGCCGTCGCAACCTGGAACTGGACACCAACCTGGCCGGTGGGCGTGATAACACGCTGCAATCAGTCGTGGACCGTTGCCAGACCGCCATGGGCAGCCGCTTGCTGACCCGCTGGCTGAACCGCCCGTTGCGCGACCTGACGGTGCTGCAGGCGCGCCAGACATCTATCACCTGCCTGCTGGACGGCTATCGCTTTGAAAAGCTGCAGCCGCAGCTGAAGGAAATCGGCGATATCGAGCGCATCCTGGCGCGGATCGGCCTGCGCAATGCGCGCCCCCGTGACTTGGCGCGTCTGCGCGACGCCCTTGGCGCCTTGCCACAATTGCAGCTGGCGATGACCGAACTGGACACGCCGCACTTGCAACAGCTCGCGGTTACCGCTGGCACCTACCCGGAACTGGCGGCGCTGCTGGAAAAAGCCATCATCGACAACCCGCCGGCAATCATCCGTGATGGCGGCGTATTGAAGACCGGTTACGACAGCGAGCTCGATGAGTTGCAGTCCCTGAGCGAAAACGCCGGGCAGTTCCTGATCGATCTGGAAGCGCGCGAAAAAGCCCGCACCGGCCTGGCCAACCTGAAAGTCGGCTATAACCGCGTGCATGGCTATTTTATCGAGTTGCCAAGCAAGCAGGCCGAGTCGGCGCCAATCGACTATCAGCGTCGTCAAACCCTTAAAGGTGCCGAGCGTTTCATCACGCCGGAGCTGAAAGAGTTCGAAGACAAGGCGCTGTCGGCCAAAAGCCGTGCGCTGGCTCGGGAAAAGATGCTCTATGAGGCCTTGCTCGAAGACCTGATCAGCCAATTGGCACCGCTGCAGGACACCGCCGCGGCCCTGGCCGAACTGGACGTACTGAGCAACCTCGCCGAACGCGCGCTGAACCTCGACTTGAACTGCCCGCGGTTTGTCAGCGAACCGTGCATGCGCATCGTGCAGGGCCGTCACCCGGTGGTGGAGCAGGTGTTGACCACGCCGTTTGTCGCCAACGACCTGTCGCTGGATGTCGACACCCGCATGCTGGTGATCACCGGTCCGAACATGGGCGGTAAATCCACCTACATGCGCCAGACCGCACTGATCGTACTGCTGGCACATATCGGCAGCTTTGTGCCGGCGGCCAGTTGCGAGCTTTCGCTGGTGGACCGCATCTTCACGCGGATCGGTTCCAGTGATGACCTGGCCGGTGGCCGTTCGACCTTTATGGTGGAAATGAGCGAAACCGCCAACATCCTGCACAATGCCACCGAGCGCAGCCTGGTGCTGATGGACGAAGTCGGGCGCGGTACCAGCACCTTCGACGGTCTGTCCCTGGCGTGGGCTGCGGCCGAGCGCCTCGCGCACCTGCGTGCCTATACGCTGTTCGCCACTCATTACTTCGAGCTGACGGTACTGCCGGAAAGCGAGCCACTGGTGGCCAACGTGCACCTCAACGCCACCGAGCACAACGAGCGTATCGTGTTCCTGCACCATGTGCTGCCAGGGCCCGCCAGCCAGAGTTACGGCCTGGCCGTGGCGCAATTGGCCGGCGTGCCGAACGACGTGATCACCCGCGCCCGCGAGCACCTCAGCCGCCTGGAAACCACGGCACTGCCCCACGAAAACGTGGTCGCAAGCCCAGCCAAAACCTCGCGCAAACCCGCCGCGCCACATCAGAGCGATATGTTCGCCAGCCTGCCCCACCCGGTGCTGGATGAGCTGGCCAAGCTTGACCTGGACGGCTTGACCCCGCGCAAAGCGCTAGAAATGTTATATGCACTGCAAGTTCGGATATAACGCAGACGCTTGCAAGCTGGTAGACTCTCGCGCGGTTTGGGATGCTGCAGGCTCTTAGCCTGGCCTGCAGACTATCGCTCCCGAACCTCGCGAGCCCTGCCACAAAGGGTTTCGCTGCCGCCGCCTGAGGAGAAAATTAGAAATGACCTTCGTCGTTACCGACAACTGCATCAAGTGCAAGTACACCGACTGCGTCGAAGTGTGTCCGGTGGACTGCTTCTACGAAGGCCCGAACTTCCTGGTTATCCACCCGGATGAGTGCATCGACTGCGCCCTGTGTGAACCAGAATGCCCGGCCGTCGCTATTTTCTCCGAGGACGAAGTCCCGGCAGAGATGCAGGAATTTATTCAGTTGAACGTCGAGCTGGCGGAAATCTGGCCGAATATCACTGAGCGCAAAGATCCGATGCCAGATGCAGCGGAGTGGGATGGCAAGAAAGGCAAGATTGCAGACCTCGAGCGCTAAAAAGCGCCGCCGCCCGATAAAAAGGCCCCTTGCGGGCCTTTTTGCGTTTCTGTCTGATGGGTTTTACTTTTCTGCGGGCAAAAAAAAGGGGCGGTATGACCCGCCCACATTTTTTCCCTAGTCCCTGTGTTCCTTTTCATCATCCTGATGAATCGCTTCCTGCGACGTTCCTTCGAACCATCGTTCCTTGATGGCCGTGCCAATCCGTGGACACAGGGCTGATCTTAGAGAGTTCCAAAGGAAGTTCAATGGGATCCAACCGGCGGGTTGTCGGGCTTTGACGTCTGATAGCATATAAATAATTGTTGTATTTCAATCAGATAGAAAAGTCTCTAGCGAATTCGAGGTGTCTGTACCCGGCAAAAAACCCAAACACTTACGAAAAAGTAAGCGAATGCTTACACGCGCAATTGCGTAATCGCGTCATTGAGAACCATTGACTGACCGGCACGCATAAAAAAGCCCCGACAAGGTCGAGGCTTTCATCCTTCAGGGGGCTCAGTCGTCGCTGACGGTGATGGTCGGCATCGCGGGCGCGGCGGCCTCTTGCATGACGATCCGCGCCCCGACATGACGGGCCAGCTCCTGATAGATCATAGCAATCTGCCCATCGGGCTCGGCCGCCACAGTGGGCTTGCCGCCATCAGCCTGCTCACGAATCTCCATCGCCAGCGGCAACGAGGCAAGCAATTCGACCCCATACTGGGTCGCCAGCTTCTCGCCGCCGCCTTCACCGAACAGGTGCTCGGCATGTCCGCAGTTGGAGCAGATGTGCACGGCCATGTTTTCCACTACACCGAGCACCGGAATATTGACCTTGCGAAACATCTCCACGCCTTTCCTGGCGTCGAGCAGCGCCAGGTCCTGGGGCGTGGTCACGATCACCGAGCCGGCCACCGGGACTTTCTGCGCCAGGGTCAGCTGGATATCGCCGGTGCCGGGCGGCATGTCGATCACCAGGTAGTCCAGGTCGCTCCAGGCGGTCTGGGTGACCAGTTGCAACAAAGCCCCGGAAACCATCGGCCCGCGCCAAACCATCGGCGTGTTGTCATCGGTGAGGAAGGCCATGGACATGACTTCCACGCCCATCGACTCGATCGGCACGAACCATTTCTGATCCTTGACCTTGGGCCGTGTGCCTTCGGCTATGCCAAACATCACACCCTGGCTCGGGCCATAAATGTCGGCGTCGAGAATGCCTACACGCGCGCCCTCACGAGCCAGGGCCAGGGCCAGGTTGGCCGCCGTGGTGGACTTACCCACGCCGCCCTTGCCGGATGCGACGGCGACCACGTTCTTGACGTTGGCCAGGCCGGGGATCTGCGCCTGGGCCTTGTGCGGGGCGATCACGCACCGGATGTCGACTGTGGCCGAGCGCACACCGTCCAGGCCTTCGATGGCCATTTGCAGCATCTGCGCCCAACCGCTCTTGAATAGATCTGCGGCATAGCCCAGCTCCATCTGGACCGAGACCTGGTCGCCCTCAACCTCGATGGCGCGTACACAGCCGGCGCTGACCGGGTCCTGGTTCAAATAGGGGTCGGTGTATTGGCGAAGAACGGCTTCCACCGCTGCGCGATTGACGGCGCTCATGGGCTACTCCCGAAAAAAGACTGACTGAAACAGGCGGCTATCCTAACCGTTCCAGGCGCCCAGCGGCATGCTTTCGAAGGCATGGAGGATTCTGAAACACCGCCACGGGGTGAAATAAATTTCCCGGCGCTTTATAGTGGCCGACCTCCGTTTCATCAAGTAGCCGAGCCCCATGTCCGAGCCACGCAAGATCCTCGTCACCAGCGCCCTGCCCTATGCCAATGGTTCGATCCATCTTGGCCATATGCTTGAGTACATCCAGACCGATATGTGGGTGCGCTTCCAGAAGCATCGCGGCAATCAATGTATTTATGTCTGCGCGGACGACGCCCACGGTTCGGCCATCATGTTGCGCGCCGAGAAGGAAGGGATCACCCCGGAACAACTGATCGCCAACGTGCAGGCTGAACACAGCGCCGACTTTGCCGAGTTCCTGGTGGATTTCGACAACTTCCACTCGACCCATTCCGACGAAAACCGCGAGCTGTCGAGCCAGATCTACAAACGCCTGCGCGACGCCGGGCACATTGCCACGCGCTCGATCACGCAGTACTTCGACCCGGAAAAGAAAATGTTCCTGGCCGACCGCTTCATCAAGGGCACTTGCCCGAAATGCGGCACCGAAGACCAGTACGGCGACAACTGCGAGAAATGTGGCGCCACCTACGCACCGACTGATTTGAAAAACCCGAAATCAGCCATTTCCGGCGCCACCCCTGTGCTCAAGGACTCCCAGCACTTCTTCTTCAAGCTCCCGGATTTCCAGCAGATGCTGCAAACCTGGACCCGCAGCGGCACCTTGCAGGACGCCGTGGCCAACAAGATCGCCGAATGGCTGGATGCCGGCCTGCAGCAGTGGGACATTTCCCGCGATGCGCCGTACTTCGGTTTCGAGATCCCCGACGAGCCAGGCAAGTATTTCTACGTGTGGCTGGATGCGCCGATCGGCTACATGGCCAGCTTCAAGAACCTTTGTGACCGCACGCCGGAGCTGGACTTCGACGCGTTCTGGAACAAGGATTCGACCGCCGAGCTGTACCACTTCATCGGCAAGGACATCGTGAATTTCCACGCGCTGTTCTGGCCGGCGATGCTCGAAGGCTCGGGCTACCGCAAGCCAACCGGCATCGCGGTGCACGGCTACCTGACAGTCAACGGCCAGAAAATGTCCAAATCGCGTGGCACCTTTATCAAGGCGCGCACTTACCTGGACCATCTGTCGCCGGAATACCTGCGCTACTACTACGCTTCCAAACTGGGGCGTGGCGTCGACGACCTCGACCTCAACCTGGAAGACTTCGTACAGAAGGTCAACTCGGACCTGGTGGGCAAAGTCGTCAACATCGCCAGCCGCTGCGCCGGGTTTATCCACAAGGGCAACGCCGGGCTGATGGTCGCTGAAAATGCCGCGCCGGAATTGACCGAGGCGTTCCTGGCCGCCGCGCCAAGCATTGCCGACGCCTATGAAGCCCGCGACTTTGCCCGCGCCATGCGCGAGATCATGGGCCTGGCCGACCGCGCCAACGCCTGGATCGCCGACAAGGCCCCATGGTCGCTGAACAAGCAGGAAGGCAAGCAGGCTGAAGTCCAGGCGATCTGCGCCACGGGCGTGAACCTGTTCCGCCAGCTGGTGATTTTCCTCAAGCCGGTGCTGCCTTTGCTGGCCGCAGACGCCGAAGCGTTCCTCAACGTCGCGCCGCTGACCTGGAACGACCACGCCACCTGGCTCAGCAACCATCAGTTGAACGAGTTCAAGCCGCTGATGACCCGCATCGACCCGGTCAAGGTCCAGGCCATGACCGACGCTTCGAAAGAAGACCTGGTCGCCAGCCAGACTGACACCGGAGAATCCAAACCTGCCGGCAACGGCGAACTGGCCAAGGACCCGCTTTCCCCGCAAATCGAGTTCGACGCCTTCGCCGCTGTGGACCTGCGCGTCGCGCTGATCATCAAGGCCGAAGCCGTAGAAGGCGCCGACAAGCTATTGCGCCTGACCCTGGATATCGGTGACGAACAACGCAACGTGTTCTCGGGCATCAAGAGTGCTTACCCGGACCCGTCCAAGCTCGATGGCCGCCTGACCATGATGATCGCCAACCTCAAGCCACGGAAAATGAAGTTCGGTATTTCCGAAGGCATGGTGATGGCTGCTGGCCCTGGTGGTGAAGAAATCTACCTGCTGAGCCCGGACAGCGGCGCCAAGCCGGGGCAACGCATCAAGTAAGCCTGCAAAACGGCCCTGTCGTCTCGGCGACAGGGCTTTTCAGCTAGTCCCCCCTTCCCGCTTGCCGGATAATCAGGCCCTGTTTGTTTAACCGGCATGCCATTGATCACTCCATGACCCTGATTCAACGCATCGACGCACTCCTGCCACAGACCCAATGCGGCAAGTGCGGGCACCCAGGCTGCAAGCCTTACGCCGAGGGCATCGCCCAAGGCGAGGCGATCAACAAGTGCCCGCCCGGTGGGCAGGAAACCATCGCCGGGCTTGCGCAGCTGCTGCGCGTGCCAGTGCTGGAACTGGACACTAGCCGCGGCGAAGCACCCGCCCAGGTTGCCTACATCCGCGAGGCCGAGTGCATCGGTTGCACCAAATGCATCCAGGCTTGCCCGGTGGATGCGATTGTCGGCGCCGCCAAGCTGATGCACACCGTGATCATGGACGAATGCACCGGTTGCGACCTGTGCGTCGCGCCCTGCCCCGTCGACTGCATTGAGATGCGCCCTGCGATCAGCGTGCTGCCGATCGTGGGCGGCGTGGCGGCCAACGATGAAGAACGGCATGAACGTGGCCTCAAGCGTGACCGAGCGCGGCGGCGCTATGAACAACGCAATGCACGCCTGCAACGGGAAGAAGCGCACAAGCTTGCCGAACGCCTGGCACGCGCCAAGCGCGAGGTGCCTGTCGTGCCTGTGCCGGCCGACACGGCTCAGACAACCAGGGATGCAGCGGTCAAGAAAGCCAAAATCACGGTCGCTATGAGTCGCGCTCAACTGCACAAATCGTTGAAGGCATTTGGTCACCCACCAACCTTTGAGCAACAGTCGCAGTTGATTGTCCTGCAGCAGCAGTTCGAAGCGGCGGAACAAGCGCTGGAAGCGGCGCAGCGCCAGGTCGATGCCCCTCTCGCCAGTTGACCCGCACCAGGCGCTGCCCGGCATGCTGATGATGGTTTATCCTGCTGCGGTTATTTCTGGCCCTTACTTCACCATCATGTTGACCGCTTGCAAGGAAACGCCTGCCCCATGAACGCTGCAAAACGCCTGGAAATTTTCCGCAGGTTTCACGAAGACAATCCGGAACCCAAGACTGAGCTGGCCTACTCCACGCCGTTCGAGTTGCTGATTGCGGTGATCCTCTCGGCCCAATCCACGGACGTTGGCGTCAACAAGGCTACGGCGAAGCTGTACCCGGTGGCGAACACCCCGGAGGCGATCTACGCCCTGGGTGTCGATGGGTTGTCGCATTACATCAAGACCATTGGGTTGTACAACAGCAAGGCCAAGAACGTTATCGAAACGTGCCGCCTGCTGATCGAACTGCACGGCAGCGAAGTACCACAAACCCGTGAAGCTCTAGAGGCGCTGCCAGGGGTCGGTCGCAAAACCGCCAACGTGGTGCTCAACACCGCGTTCCGGCAATTGACCATGGCCGTGGACACGCACATTTTTCGGGTCAGTAACCGTACCGGCATTGCCCGCGGCAAGAATGTGGTTGAGGTGGAAAAGCAACTGATGAAGTTCGTCCCCAAACCCTATCTGCTCGATTCCCACCATTGGCTGATCCTTCATGGACGCTATGTTTGCCAGGCGCGCAAGCCACGCTGCGGCAGTTGCCGGATCGAGGACCTGTGCGAATACAAGGACAAAACCTCTGACGATTGAGAGCTCATTGGTTTTCTCGATCAGTCGATTGAAAAAATCTTTTTTACCCGACCATGGATTATCGTTATAAGGAGCGCCAACGGCAGTCTTAGCCCGGAGTTAACCTTATGAGCACTGGCAAAGAACAACTGGAAGCGGATGACGACCTTGTTGAGTCGGATGACGATGGGGCTGAAGCACCTGTGGTAGAGGTAGCCAAGACCAATTTAAGCAAACGCCGCACTATCGACAATCTCCTGGAAGAGCGACGCTTGCAAAAACAGCTGGCCGACTACGACTTCGACCTCTGATAGAGCCTGCAACGGCCGGAAGCCTCCTTTACGGAGGCTTTTTCATGCCGGGACACCTCTGGTTGCAACCCTCCTCTATACCAGGCCGTTGCGCTGGGCCAGTTCGATCAGGTCCACCAGTGAGCGCGCATTGAGCTTGAGCAGCAAACGCGTCTTGTAGGTGCTGACGGTTTTGTTGCTGAGGAACATGCCGTCAGCAATCTCCTTGTTGGTTTTGCCACGCGCCAGCTGTTGCAACACCATCATCTCCCGACCTGAAAGGCGCTCGACCATGTCAGCCTCACTGGCGTTGCCCATGGTCGAGCGCACGGAGTTCAGCGCCTGGTTCGGAAAGTAGCTGTAGCCGGAAAGCACCGCTTTTATGGCGCTCAGCAACTCCGTCAGGTCCTGTTGCTTGCACACGTAACCGGCGGCGCCTGCCTGCATGCACCGCATGGAGAAATGGCCCGGCGCCTGCGACGTGAGCACCAGTACCTTGAACGGCGCTGGCTGTTTGGCGGAAGACAGTCGGCAAATAACTTCCAGACCATCGAGCTTGGGAATTCCAATATCAAGTATGACAATGTCCGGCATATGCTCGCGCGCAAGTTGCAACGCATCGACACCGTTATCGGTCTCGGCAACGACCTCGTAACCATGACGTTCCATTAGCATACGCACAGCAAGACGAATGACGGGATGATCATCCACGATCAGCACTTTATTCATGAGAAAGTCCAATTTCGCTGTTCGAATTATTCAGAGCAAACACAATAGCCTAGTCGTTTCCTAGTTGGCATAGCATTCACCCCCGAGTTAGAGCAAGCAGAGACCCAACTTACAACCAGCTAGGAATTAGCCTACAAAAAAACGCTAACTCTGATGTGTCGGGTTTTATGGGGACTTTCAGACCTTTCCCTGATCGCACATATTTTGAATGAAATATCCAGCGGATATGAGGTAGGTGGTAAACGTAGCGCACACAAGTTTCAGGAAATGTCCCTTGCTTGCGGCTTCCCCACGGTCGGGCGGGTAACAAAGTCCAGAGAAATTCAGTTCCATTTGACATATCCATTCACACTCCAAATTTCCTACAGAACTTTCGACATTCATGTCTATCCAGCACTTATGTGTGTGAATTTTCTGTAAGACATAGTTCCTACTCAGGTGTAAATAATTCGTTCATCGCCATAAAAACAGGCAAGTATTACGTGTCGATTTTTTTAAATATCAAAGCTCCACCGAGCTTTAAACACTTATAAACATGAATGCAATGTCGCTTATATACCGGCAAAAAAAATGGCCCCTTGAAAAAGGGGCCATTTTTTCACAGCATCTGGAACACTCAGAACAACTTGCGGCCCTTGTTGGCGGCAATGCGCATGCGCAGTGCATTTAACTTGATAAAGCCCGCTGCGTCAGCCTGGTTGTAGGCGCCGCCATCTTCTTCGAAGGTGGCAATGTTGGCGTCGAACAGCGACTCATCGGATTTGCGCCCGGTGACGATCACGTTGCCCTTGTACAGCTTGAGGCGCACAACGCCGTTCACGTGGACTTGGGAAGCGTCGATCATCTGTTGCAGCATCAGGCGCTCTGGGCTCCACCAGTAGCCGGTGTAGATCAGGCTGGCGTACTTGGGCATCAACTCATCTTTGAGGTGAGCCACTTCGCGGTCCAGGGTGATCGATTCGATGGCGCGGTGAGCGCGCAGCATGATGGTGCCGCCCGGAGTTTCGTAGCAGCCGCGGGACTTCATGCCCACGTAGCGGTTCTCGACGATGTCGAGACGGCCGATGCCGTGTTCGCCGCCGATACGGTTGAGGGTCGCCAGCACGGTGGCCGGGGTCATCTCGACGCCGTCCAGTGCGACGATGTCGCCGTTGCGGTAGGTCAGTTCCAGGTACTGCGGCTTGTCAGGAGCGTTCTCCGGGGAGACGGTCCATTTCCACATGTCTTCTTCGTGCTCGGTCCACGTGTCTTCCAGCACGCCGCCTTCATAGGAGATGTGCAGCAGGTTGGCGTCCATTGAGTACGGGGACTTCTTCTTGCCGTGGCGCTCGATCGGGATTGCGTGCTTTTCAGCGTAATCCATCAGCTTTTCACGGGACAGCAGGTCCCATTCACGCCACGGGGCAATCACTTTCACGCCTGGCTTGAGGGCGTAGGCGCCCAGTTCGAAACGCACCTGGTCGTTGCCTTTGCCGGTCGCGCCATGGGAAATGGCGTCGGCGCCGGTTTCGTTGGCGATTTCGATCAGGCGCTTGGCGATCAGCGGACGTGCGATGGAAGTACCCAGCAGGTACTCGCCTTCGTAGACGGTGTTGGCGCGAAACATCGGGAAGACGAAATCGCGGACGAATTCTTCGCGCAGGTCGTCAATGTAGACCTCTTTCACGCCCATGGCTTGCGCCTTGGCGCGTGCAGGTTCGACCTCTTCGCCCTGACCCAGGTCAGCGGTGAAGGTCACCACTTCACAGTTATAAGTATCCTGCAGCCACTTGAGGATCACCGAAGTGTCCAGGCCGCCGGAATACGCGAGAACGACCTTGTTTACGTCGGCCATGCCATCACTCCACGGGGTTGTACGGAAAGCCGTCGATTCTACCGACCAAAACCGTGAATTTACAGGGGCGCGACAGCAAATGAAGATAAAGCGACAGATTATGTCGAGCGGGCGACCGATGGTCGCCGTTTATGAAGTGTGTGCCGGATTGCTCGGGCCTGCCGCCTGAGGTGCCGGTTTCTCGGGGACGGCCACCCGTTCCAGCTGAATATTCACCCGACGGTTGCGCGCCCGATTGGCGGCGCTGGTGTTGGGCGCCAGCGGGTAGCTTTCGCCGTGGAAGCGCAGGGTGATCTGCGCTTCGGGAATGCCATTGGCCTTGAGATAGTCCGTGACCGCCAATGCTCGGCGGCGCGAAACATCGCGATTGGTCAGGCGATTGCCGCTGTTGTCCGAATGCCCGTTCAGCTCGATATGGTTGACCGTGGGGTCGGCCTTCATGAACGCGAGAATCACGTCCAGCTTCTTCTTGGCGGCTGCGTCCAGCTCGATACCACCACCGGGAAAGCCGACTTCGGTTTGTTTGACCTGATCGTAATTCATCGGCAGCAGCTTGGTGGTGCACAGTTGATAGTCGTTGAAGGCCTTGTTGAATTTCACCGGCAGCAGGCGAATTTCCGAATAGCCGCCTTCGCGTCCGTAATGCCGCACCGTCGGGCTACGCCCTTCAAGCAGGCCGGCGAACAAGCGCCCGGCCTGGGCCTGGGAGCTATTGAAGAGTACGTCGCCGCTGCCGACACGCACGGCGCCGAGGTTGATATCCCCTCGCCCCGGTTGCCAAGGCGCAGCCGCCGCCAACAAGGTGGCCGAGCCCGCGCCCAGCGCGCCGTTATAGGCTTTCAGACGAAATGTCGCCTGCTCGCCGGCCCGGCGCACGAACTCACCCGAGCCGAAATCGGTGATCGGCTGGGTCAGTCGGCACTCGAACTGGTCGCCTTCCACCTTCCACTCAATATTCTCCAGACGAGTCTGGAACGTGAGGGCCATCGCAGGCAGGCTGGCAAACACACTGAGCAGGGCTAGATAATGCTGGCGCACGGGAGGCTCCACTGGTTTCTACAACACTTCAAAGCGTCATACATCGATAAGGCATACGAAAGGCTATCGGATGCATCCTGCAAAACTTGATAGCGAGTGCCTGCAAGAGTCTTTTCCGGTAGCATTCCCACCAGATTGACCCGCCTGGAATCCCCAATGTCCGACCGCCTGACCCTGCTGCGTCCCGACGACTGGCATATTCATCTTCGCGATGGTGCTGCGTTACCCCAAACCGTGGCTGATGTAGCGCGCACGTTTGGCCGCGCCATCATCATGCCCAACCTGGTACCGCCGGTGCGTAATGCCGAGCAAGCCGACGCCTATCGCCAGCGTATCCTCGCTGCACGACCGGCCGGCAGCCGCTTCGAACCGTTGATGGTGCTTTACCTCACCGACCGCACCCAGCCCGAGGAAATCCGCGAGGCCAAGGCCAGCGGCTTCGTGTACGCCGCCAAGCTGTACCCGGCAGGTGCGACCACCAACTCCGACTCCGGCGTGACCAGTATCGACAAGATCCTGCCCGCGATCGAAGCGATGGCTGAGGTCGGCATGCCGCTGCTGATCCATGGTGAAGTGACGCGCGGGGACGTCGACGTGTTCGACCGCGAGAAGATCTTTATCGACGAGCATATGCGCCGCGTGGTCGAGCTGTTCCCGACCCTGAAAGTGGTGTTTGAACACATCACCACCGCCGACGCCGTGCAGTTTGTCAGCGAGGCTTCGGCCAATGTGGGCGCGACCATCACCGCGCATCATTTGCTCTACAACCGCAACCACATGCTGGTGGGTGGGATTCGGCCGCACTTCTATTGCTTGCCGATCCTCAAGCGCAACACTCATCAGGTGGCCCTGCTGGATGCCGCCACCAGCGGCAGCCCGAAGTTCTTCCTCGGCACTGACTCCGCGCCTCACGCTCAGCACGCTAAAGAAGCTGCGTGTGGCTGTGCCGGTTGCTACACCGCGTATGCCGCCATCGAGCTGTATGCCGAAGCATTCGAACAACGCAATGCCCTGGACAAGCTCGAAGCTTTCGCCAGCCTGAATGGCCCGCGTTTCTACGGCCTGCCGGCGAATACCGACCGCATCACCCTGGTCCGTGAAGACTGGACCGCCCCTGCCAGCCTGCCGTTTGGCGAGCTGACTGTCATCCCGCTGCGCGCCGGTGAAACACTGCGCTGGCGCCTGCTGGAGGAAAGCAAGTGAGTGAAGACCATTACGACGACGAACACGAGCACAGTGGTGGCGGCTCCCGCCACCCGATGGCCGAGCGTTTTCGCGGCTATCTGCCGGTTGTCATCGACGTAGAGACCGGTGGCTTCAACTGCGCCACCGACGCCCTGCTGGAAATCGCCGCGACCACCATTGGCATGGACGAACAGGGTTTTGTGTTCCCGGAGCACACCCACTTTTTCCGCGTCGAGCCGTTCGAAGGCGCGAACATCGAAGCAGCGGCCCTGGAATTCACCGGAATCAAGCTCGACCATCCGTTGCGCATGGCCGTGAGTGAAGAAGCGGCGCTGACCGATATATTCCGTGGTGTGCGCAAGGCGTTGAAGGCCAACGGCTGCAAACGCGCGATCCTGGTCGGCCACAACAGCAGCTTCGACCTGGGCTTTTTGAATGCCGCCGTGGCGCGCCTGGACATGAAGCGCAACCCGTTTCACCCGTTCTCCAGCTTCGACACCGCCACCCTCGCAGGCCTGGCGTATGGCCAGACCGTACTGGCGAAAGCCTGCCAGGCGGCCGGTATCGACTTCGACGGGCGTGAAGCCCACTCGGCCCGCTACGACACCGAAAAGACGGCCGAGCTGTTCTGCGGCATCGTCAACCGCTGGAAGCAGATGGGCGGATGGGAAGACTTCAACGACTGAAGTTGAATCCCGCGCATAAAAAAACCGGCCCTCACAGGCCGGTTTTTTTTGCTTCGAACGGGGCTTACAGCTTGCCGGCGTTCTCGGTCAGGTAAGCCGCAACACCTTCGGTGGAAGCGGTCATGCCTTTGTCGCCTTTTTTCCAGTTGGCAGGGCAGACTTCGCCGTGCTCTTCGTGGAATTGCAGAGCATCGACCAGGCGGATCAGCTCTTCCATGTTACGGCCCAGCGGCAGGTCGTTGATGATCTGCGAACGCACAACGCCCTTGTCGTCGATCAGGAACGCGCCACGGAACGCCACGCCGCCTTCGGACTCAACGTCGTAGGCCTTGGCGATGTCGTGCTTCATGTCGGCAGCCATGGTGTATTTGACCTTGCCGATGCCGCCATCATTGATGGCGGTGTTGCGCCAGGCGTTGTGGGTGAAATGGGAGTCGATGGATACGGCAACCACTTCAACATTACGCGCCTTGAAATCGTCCATGCGGTGGTCCAGAGCGATCAGCTCCGAAGGGCAGACAAAGGTGAAGTCCAGTGGGTAGAAGAATACCAGGCCGTATTTGCCTTTGATGGCTTCAGACAGTTTGAAGCTGTCAACGATTTCGCCATTGCCGAGGACGGCAGGTACGTCGAAATCCGGGGCTTGTTTGCCGACGAGTACGCTCATTGGATATCTCCTGATGGTGGTGACTTGAAGTAAAAGGACCCGATCCAGTGTGCCGTGGGTAAACGACAGCGCTGTGACGGGATCACGCTTCGTGAAGACCGACCATCATACACGCCTCGATAAAAAACCGTTCGTCAGAGGACGATCATTATGCCGGGACAGCCCCAGAACTACTTTGACAATCATTCTCGTTAACATTAAGATCCATCGCACTTAAGCCTTAAACCCGCGACGGTTCTCCCTTATGTATGTGTGCCTGTGTACCGGCGTCACCGACGGACAAATCCGCGAAGCAATCTACGAAGGTTGCTGCAGCTACAAGGAAGTGCGTGAAACCACCGGCGTTGCCAGCCAGTGTGGCAAATGTGCTTGCCTCGCCAAGCAAGTGGTACGGGAAACACTGACGCAGCTGCAGACAGCCCAGGCCGCGCTCCCCTACTCAGCAGAATTTACACACGCCTAAATAGGCGTGTTTTAAAGAACCGGACCTAGTGTCCGGTTTTTTTATGCCCGTAATTCAATTAGTTAGCGCCAAGACGCGGAACACAAACATTCTTATTCCGATTAATTTTCATTTATTATTCAATAACTTAGGTTTGACACTAGGGAATTCGCCGCTCAAACTCCGCCTTATACACAGCTATTACAGGGCAGGACCCCAGTCATGAAAGGCGACATCTCAGTCATCCAGCAACTCAACAAAATCCTTGCCAATGAACTGGTCGCGATCAATCAGTACTTTCTGCATGCACGCATGTATGACGATTGGGGCCTGGAAAAGCTCGGCAAACGTGAATACAAAGAATCCATCAAAGCCATGAAGGACGCCGACGCGCTGATCAAGCGCATCCTGTTCCTGGAAGGCCTGCCGAACGTGCAGGACCTGGGCAAGCTGAACATCGGCGAGCACACCCAGGAAATGATCAGCAGCGACCTGGGCTTTGAACGCAAGAGCCACAGCGACCTCAAGGCCGCCATCGCGCACTGCGAAACCAAGGGCGACTTCGGCAGCCGTGAACTGCTGGAAGACATCCTCGAAGACCAGGAAGAGCATATCGACTGGCTGGAAACCCAGCTGGGCCTGATCGACAAAGTCAGCCTGGAAAATTACCTGCAGTCGCAGATGGGCGAATAAGCCTCCACGCGCAGGTACAAAAAAGCCCCGCTCTCTGATGAGAAGCGGGGCTTTTTTACGTCTGCATCACGCGTCAGTCTTGGCTGCCGCGTTTGCCGCTGCTTCTTTGATCAGCGCTTGCAGCGAACCGTCAGCCGCCATTTCGGTGATGATGTCGCTACCGCCGACCAGCTCACCGGCTACCCACAGTTGTGGGAAAGTCGGCCAGTTGGCGTACTTCGGCAGGTTGGCGCGGATTTCAGGGTTCTGCAGGATATCCACGTAGGCGAATTTTTCGCCACACGCCATGATGGCCTGGGACGCCTTCGCGGAGAAACCGCACTGAGGAGCGTTCGGGGCGCCCTTCATGTAAAGCAGAATGGTGTTGTTGGCAATCTGCTCTTTGATCGTTTCGATGATATCCATGGAACACCTCGGCTGGAACTTTGCGACTCACAGGTCGGCACGGTGGCGCATTGTAACGCAAAATTCCAGTGCGGTGCTCGAGCCTTAAGCGGCCGCCACCTGCACCGGCACGCCATTCAGCGCCGCGTTTCCAGACAATTCATCCAATTGCCGCTCGTCGGTCAAGTCATTCGCACTCGCTCCGGGCTGCGCGCTGGCGATGCCCATCTGCACGCCCGGGCGGCCATGCCCCCAGCCGTGTGGCAGACTGACCACGCCGGGCATCATGTCCAGGCTGGCCAGCACTTCAACCTCAATCATGCCAATGCGCGAACTCACGCGCACGCGCTGGCCATCATTCAGCCGCCGGCTGGCCAGGTCATCCGGGTGCATCAGCAACTGGTGCCGAGGTTTGCCTTTCACCAGCCGATGATAGTTATGCATCCAGGAATTATTACTGCGCACATGACGACGGCCAATCAGTAACAGCTCGTCGGCCACTGGCACAGGCTGCGCCGCGAACCGCGCCAGGTCCGCGAGGATCACTGCCGGCGCCGCCTGCACCTTGCCATCAGCGGTTTTCAAGCGGGCGGCCAGGTTGGGTTTGAGCGGGCCCAGGTCCACGCCATGCGGGTGATCCGCCAGCATCGTCAGCGACAGTTTGTGGGTGGACGCGTCGCCATAAGCGCCGGCACGCAGCCCGAAATCGATCATCTGTGCCGGAGGCATGGTGGGCTTGAGCGCGGCGCCGGTCTGCGCAGCAAACGCTTGGGCCAAGCCGACAAAAATTTCCCAGTCATGCAGAGCACCTGCCGGCTTGGGCAAGATCGCGCGATTGAAGCGGGTGACGTTGCGCACTGCGAACATATTGAACGTGGTGTCGTAGTGATCGTTTTCCAGCGCCGAGGTGGACGGCAGGATCAGGTCGGCGTAGCGCGTCGTCTCGTTGATATACAGATCGATGCTGACCATGAACTCCAGCCCATCCAAGGCCTGCTCCAGCTGACGACCGTTAGGCGTCGACAACACCGGGTTGCCCGCCACCGTCACCAGGGCGCGGATCTGCCCTTCGCCCGCGGTCAGCATTTCTTCCGCCAGGGCCGACACGGGCAGCTCGCCGCCGTACTCCGGCCGCCCGGAAACCCGGCTCTGCCAGCGATTGAAATGCCCGCCACCGGTGGACGCTACCAGGTCCACTGCCGGCGTGGTGCACAACGCGCCGCCGACACGGTCGAGGTTGCCGGTCACCAGGTTGATCAACTGCACCAGCCAGTGGCACAGCGTGCCGAACGCTTGGGTCGATACACCCATGCGCCCGTAGCATACGGCCTTGTCCGCCGCAGCAAAGTCCCGTGCCAGCTGGCGGATCTGCTCGGCCGGCACCGCACATTGGCGGCTCATGGCGTCGGCGGTGAATCCGGCGATGGCGCGGCGCACCTCCTCAAGGCCGTCGACCGGCAGGTGCGTTTCGCGGGTCAGGCTCTCGCTGAACAAGGTGTTGAGCACGCCAAACAGCAGCGCCGCGTCGCCGCCCGGCCGTACGAAAATGTGCTGGTCGGCAATCGCTGCCGTCTCGCTGCGCCGTGGGTCGACCACCACCACTTTACCGCCCCGCGCCTGGATCGCCTTGAGGCGCTTCTCCACATCGGGCACGGTCATGATGCTGCCATTGGACGCCAGCGGGTTGCCGCCCAGGATCAGCATGAAGTCGGTGTGATCGATGTCCGGGATCGGCAGCAGCAGCCCGTGCCCGTACATCAAATAGCTGGTGAGGTGATGCGGCAACTGGTCCACCGAGGTCGCGGAAAAGCGGTTGCGCGTCTTGAGCTGACCCAGGAAGTAGTTGCTGTGGGTCATCAGCCCATAGTTGTGCACGCTGGGGTTGCCCTGGTACACCGCCACCGCATTTTGGCCATGCCGTGCCTGTATGCCCGCGAGCCTTTCGGCTACCAGCGCAAAGGCGTCTTCCCACGGGATCGGCTGCCATTCGCTGCCCACTCGCAGCATCGGCTGGTGCAGGCGGTCCGGGTCATTCTGGATGTCCTGCAGGGCCACGGCCTTGGGGCAGATATGCCCACGGCTGAAGGTATCCAGCGCATCGCCCTTGATTGAGGTAATCGCCAGGCTGCCGTCGTCGGCTTGAGTGGTTTCCAGGGTCAGGCCGCAGATGGCTTCACACAGATGGCAGGCACGGTGGTGGAGAGTCTTGGTCATGGCCAGTCTCTTTATTGGGCGTTGGCCTGACTATGGGCCGCGCCGCGGCCGGGCACCAGTAACGTTCGCCGCGTGAATCGATAAGCATCAGGCCAGGCCATGGCCAAACGTGAGCAAATGTTTCAGAAGCTTGCCGCACAGCCGCTGAAACCGACACAGCCTGGCCCGTGCCCGCCCCCGCGCATTGCAAAAGGTTGCGACGCCAGTGTACAAATGGCCCGCTGCTGTGTGGATTTCGTCTTCAAAAGCGCTCGTGCGCCCTTCTTGAACACCGCTAAAAACCGTAGCCCTATTGGTAAGACGCGACATTTAATTATAAGATCGCGCCTTCCCCTATTTCGTCGCCCCGTGCGGCTTTCGCCGCAGGTCTCGCCCGTTGTCACAATAAACAAGGCTTTGAGTATCTGCGGTCTGTTGCAAAAAGGTAGTTAATGATGAGCGCAAGGCACTTTCTCTCCCTGATGGATTGCACGCCCGAAGAGCTGGTCAGCGTGATCCGTCGAGGCATTGAGCTTAAAGACCTGCGTAACCGCGGCGTATTGTTCGAGCCTTTGAAAAACCGCGTGCTCGGGATGATTTTCGAGAAGTCGTCGACCCGCACCCGCGTTTCGTTTGAAGCCGGCATGATCCAACTGGGCGGCCAGGCCATTTTCCTGTCGTCGCGCGATACCCAGCTGGGCCGTGGCGAGACCATCGCCGACAGCGCCATTGTGATGTCGAGCATGCTCGACGCGGTGATGATCCGTACCTTTGCCCACAGCACCGTGACCGAATTTGCCGCCCACTCGCGCGTGCCGGTGATCAACGGCCTGTCCGATGACCTGCACCCCTGCCAGTTGCTGGCCGACATGCAAACCTTCCTCGAGCACCGCGGCTCGATCCAGGGCAAGACCGTGGCCTGGATCGGCGACGGCAACAACATGTGCAACAGCTATATAGAAGCGGCGATCCAGTTCGACTTCCAACTGCGCATCGCTTGTCCTGAAGGCTACGAGCCGGACGCGCGCTTCCTCGCATTGGCTGGCGACCGTGTGACGTTGGTACGCAACCCGCAGGACGCGGTGGTCGGCGCGCACCTGGTCAGCACCGACGTCTGGACCTCCATGGGCCAGGAAGAAGAAACCGCCAAGCGCCTGGCCCTGTTCGCGCCGTTTCAGGTCACCCGTGCCCTGCTCGACCAGGCCGCGCCGGACGTGCTGTTCATGCACTGTCTGCCGGCTCACCGTGGCGAGGAAATCAGCCTCGACCTGCTCGACGATCAGCGCTCGGTGGCGTGGGACCAGGCTGAAAACCGCCTGCACGCGCAAAAGGCCCTGCTCGAATTTCTCGTTCCGCCGTCGTACCACCACGCATGAGCCAGCCATTACTGCTGAACCTGCGCAATCTGGCATGCGGCTATCAAGATCAACGGGTGGTGCAGAACCTCAACCTGCACCTCGATGCCGGCGACATCGGCTGCCTGCTCGGCTCTTCGGGCTGCGGCAAGACCACCACCCTGCGCGCGATCGCCGGCTTTGAGCCGGTGCACGAAGGCGAAATCAGCCTGGCCGGTGAAGTCATCTCCAGCTCCGGGTTCACCCTGGCCCCGGAGAAACGTCGGATCGGCATGGTGTTCCAGGACTACGCACTGTTTCCGCACCTGAGCGTGGCCGACAACATCGCGTTCGGCATTCGCAAGCACCCGAAAAAAGACCGTGTAGTCGCTGAACTGCTGGAACTGGTCAACCTGAAGAACCTCGGCAAACGCTTTCCCCACGAGCTTTCAGGCGGCCAGCAACAGCGTGTGGCCCTGGCCCGTGCATTGGCGCCGGAACCCCAGCTGCTACTGCTGGACGAACCCTTCTCCAACCTCGACGGCGAGCTGCGGCGCAAGCTCAGCCATGAGGTGCGCGAGATCCTCAAGGCACGCGGCACCAGTGCGATCCTGGTCACCCATGATCAGGAAGAGGCGTTCGCCGTAAGTGATCAGGTCGGTGTGTTCAAGGAAGGCCGGCTGGAGCAGTGGGACACGCCCTATAACCTCTACCACGAACCGCAGACGCCGTATGTTGCGAGTTTTATCGGCCAAGGTTATTTCATCCGTGGCCGACTGAGCTCACCCGAATCGGTAAGTACCGAGCTGGGCGATCTGCGCGGCAATCGTGCCTACGCCTGGCCGACCGGCGGCGCGGTGGATGTGCTGCTGCGCCCGGATGACATCGTGTATGCGCCGGACAGCGCATTGAAAGCACGGATAGTCGGCAAGACATTCCTCGGCGCGTCGACCTTGTATCGCCTGCAACTGCCGACGGGTGCGCAGTTGGAGTCGATCTTCCCCAGCCACGCAGACCACCCGGTAGGTGTGGACGTGGGCATTCGGGTGGCGGCTGAACATCTGGTGCTGTTCCAGGCCTCGGGCAGCACCGCCGCGCAGATTCCTAAAACCGACTCCGGCGTACGCCGTTACAGCTCCGCTGGCTGAGTCACTGAAGACACCCACGCAAAAATGTGCGAGCTGGCTTGCCTGCGTTAGCATCACCTCGGTTTACCTCAAAGACCGAGGCGCCTGCATCGCGGGCAAGCCCGACTCCCACATTGGATATCATGCTCTTCAAAAGTGAAATTCAGGCCCGGCCAATCGGTGCAAATTTGGCCCGGGTATGCTCTGCCAGCACCGCCGCCGGCAACTCCACTTCCAACCCCCTTCTGCCCGCACTCACAAAAATCGTCGCGAACGGCTGCGCCGTCACATCGATAAACGTGCGCAAGCGCTTCTTCTGCCCCAATGGGCTGATGCCACCCAGCAAGTATCCGGTGGAGCGTTGCGCCGCGGCCGGGTCGGCCATTTCGACTTTCTTAACCCCGGCAGCGTGGGCCAGGGCCTTCAAGTCCAGACTTCCGACGACCGGCACCACCGCCACCAGTAATTCGCCCTTTTCACTGCTGGCCAGCAAGGTCTTGAACACCTGCGCCGGGTCGAGGCTCAATTTCTCCGCGGCCTCCAGGCCATATGAAGCAGCCTTGGGGTCATGCTCGTAACTGTGGATGCGATGTTCGGCGCGAACTTTTTTCAACAGATCCAATGCAGGTGTCATGGCCTCTCCGGGCTTGGCAAACAGTTGGCCAATTCTAGGCCAACCCCGCGTAAAACGCTCTAGTGCGCGCGGTGCCGAGGGATAGGCTTCGAGGGTGCGGCGTGATCATTCACCAGACCAATAGTTGGAAAGTGACTACCGGTTCACTTTCGACCTTTGACAGCCGTCATTCTTGTCTATATTTTTTCGTTTCCGAATACTGTAGGAATAGACCTACGGTTTTCCAGCAGTAAGCCGCGTAGGAGATGGGGATCACCTCCACGGTGAAAATCGCGCATGGCCCGTTGAGGCCAATCGCCAGACAAGAACAACAATTGAGGTTTTCCATGACAACTGCTCTTCAACAGCCTTCACTTTCGAGCCAATGCATGGCCGAATTCCTCGGGACTGCGCTTCTGATCTTCTTCGGTACGGGATGTGTCGCTGCGCTCAAGGTCGCGGGTGCCAGCTTTGGCCTATGGGAAATCAGTATCATCTGGGGGATCGGCGTCAGCATGGCGATCTACCTGAGCGCCGGTATTTCCGGGGCTCACCTCAACCCGGCGGTCAGTATCGCGCTGTGCCTGTTTGCCGATTTCGAAAAGCGCAAACTGCCCTTCTATATCCTCGCCCAGGTTGCCGGTGCCTTTTGCTCGGCGGCGTTGGTGTACACGCTCTACAGCAACCTGTTTTTCGATTACGAACAAACCCACCATCTGGTGCGCGGCACACAAGCCAGCCTGGAATTGGCGTCGGTGTTCTCCACCTATCCCCACGCGCTGCTGAGCACTGCCCAGGCGTTCCTGGTGGAAATGGTGATTACCGCGATCCTGATGGGTGTGATCATGGCGCTCACCGATGACAACAATGGCCTGCCACGCGGCCCGCTGGCGCCGCTGCTGATCGGCCTGCTGATTGCGGTGATCGGCAGCGCCATGGGCCCATTGACCGGCTTCGCGATGAACCCGGCACGGGATTTCGGGCCCAAGCTGATGACCTTTTTCGCCGGCTGGGGTGAAATGGCCTTCACTGGCGGCCGCGATATTCCTTACTTCCTGATTCCGATTTTCGCGCCAATTGTCGGCGCATGCCTCGGTGCTGCGGCCTACCGCGGGCTGATTGCCCGCCATCTGCCCAGCGCCGAACCTGCTATAGCTGAAACACCTGACACGGCTGTCAACGGCAAGACTCGCATTTCCTGAAAGCGCCAGCCTGGTCCCCTGCCCTTCGCGGCCCAGGCTGATTTCTGACTTCCTTATTTCGTCCAAGGCAATTCACATGACCGATATCGAGAATAAGAACTACATCATTGCCCTCGATCAGGGCACCACCAGTTCCCGCGCGATCATCTTCGATCGTGACGCCAACGTGGTCTGCACCGCCCAGCGTGAATTCACTCAGCATTACCCCCAGGCCGGCTGGGTCGAACATGACCCGATGGAAATTTTCGCCACCCAGAGCGCGGTGATGGTCGAGGCCCTGGCACAAGCCGGCCTGCACCATGACCAGGTCGCCGCCATCGGTATCACCAACCAGCGTGAAACCACCGTGGTATGGGACAAGATCACCGGCCGCCCAATCTACAACGCCATCGTCTGGCAATGCCGCCGCAGCACCGAGATCTGCCAGCAGCTCAAGCGCGACGGCCACGAGCAGTACATCAACGACACCACCGGCCTGGTCACCGACCCGTACTTCTCGGGCACCAAGCTCAAGTGGATCCTCGACAACGTTGAAGGCAGCCGCGAGCGCGCGCGCAACGGCGAACTGATGTTCGGCACCATCGACAGCTGGCTGATCTGGAAATTTACCGGCGGCAAAACCCACGTCACCGACTACACCAACGCCTCGCGCACCATGCTCTTCAACATCCACACCCTGGAGTGGGATGCGAAGATGCTGGAGATTCTCGACGTGCCGCGCGAAATGCTGCCGGAAGTGAAATCCTCCTCGGAAATCTACGGCCGCACCAAAAGCGGCATCGCCATCGGCGGTATCGCCGGTGACCAGCAAGCGGCGCTGTTTGGCCAGATGTGCGTGGAGCCCGGCCAGGCCAAAAACACCTACGGCACCGGTTGCTTCCTGCTGATGAACACCGGCGACAAGGCGGTCAAGTCCAAGCACGGCATGCTCACCACCATCGCCTGTGGCCCGCGCGGCGAAGTGGCCTACGCCCTCGAAGGCGCAGTCTTCAATGGCGGTTCCACCGTGCAGTGGCTGCGTGATGAGCTGAAAATCATCGCCGACGCCACCGACACCGAATACTTCGCCGGCAAGGTCAAGGACAGCAACGGCGTGTACCTGGTCCCGGCATTCACCGGCCTGGGCGCCCCGTACTGGGACCCGTATGCGCGTGGCGCACTGTTCGGCCTGACCCGCGGCGTGCGTGTGGATCACATTATTCGTGCCGCCCTGGAGTCGATTGCCTACCAGACCCGCGACGTGCTGGACGCGATGCAGCAGGATTCCGGCGAGCGCCTCAAGGCCCTGCGTGTGGACGGCGGCGCGGTGGCCAACAACTTCCTGATGCAATTCCAGGCCGATATTCTCGGCACGCAGGTCGAGCGCCCGCAAATGCGCGAGACCACCGCACTCGGCGCCGCCTACCTGGCCGGCCTGGCCTGCGGGTTCTGGGGCAGCCTGGACGAACTGCGCGGCAAGGCCGTGATCGAGCGCGAATTCGAACCGCAGCTGGACGAAGTGGCCAAGGAGAAGCTCTACGCCGGCTGGCAAAAAGCGGTCAGCCGCACCCGCGACTGGGAACCCCACGAAGGCGCTGAATAAGCCAAGCGCCGGACCTCTATAGGGTTGTAACTGGCAGGGAGCAGATTCCTGCGTCATCATGGGCCACTTTTGTATGGCAGCCCAAAGGACGCCCCATGAATCTGCCTCCCCGCCAGCAACAAATCCTCGAACTGGTCCGCGAACGCGGCTACGTCAGCATCGAGGAAATGGCGCAGCTATTTGTTGTCACCCCGCAAACCATCCGCCGCGATATCAACCAACTGGCGGATGCCAATCTGCTGCGCCGCTACCACGGCGGCGCGGCCTATGACTCCAGCGTCGAAAACACCGCGTACGCCATGCGTGCCGACCAGATGCGCGACGAGAAACAGCGCATCGGCGAAGCCATCGCCGCGCAAATCCCCGATCACGCCTCGCTGTTCATCAATATCGGTACCACCACCGAATCCATCGCGCGCGCGCTGCTGAACCACAACCACCTGAAAATCATCACCAACAACCTCAACGTCGCCACCATGCTCAGCGCCAAGGACGACTTCGATGTGTTGCTGACCGGCGGCAACGTGCGCCGTGACGGCGGCGTGGTGGGGCAGGCGAGCGTGGATTTCATCAACCAGTTCAAGGTCGACTTCGCCCTGGTAGGGATCAGCGGTATCGACGAAGACGGCAGCCTGCTCGACTTCGACTACCAGGAAGTGCGGGTTTCCCAGGCGATCATCGCCAATGCGCGCCAGGTGATCCTGGCGGCCGACTCGAGCAAATTCGGGCGCAATGCCATGATTCGTTTGGGGCCGATCAGCCTGGTGGACTGCCTGGTGACCGATCAGCAGCCGGTGCCGGCGCTGGTGCAGTTGTTGAACCAGCATAAGGTTCGGCTGGAAGTCGTTTAGCGCCTTCGCTCGCGCCATCGGGGTAAGCCCCCTCCCACATTGGAATGCGATCAACCTGTGGGAGAGGGCTTGCCCCCGATGGCGATCGATCTGACACCCTCATGTTCACAAATTTTCCCTTTCCACCCCTTCGATGAGTTTTTTCAATCGAAGTCGGGTGGCTGCGCGCGCATTTATCAGCTACTATTTTCGGAAATGAACATTAATGTTCGTATTCCAATACAAAATGATCGCGAGGCCAGCCGATGAACCCTTCTACCTTGCCTGCCCCACCGCTTGCCGAAGTCTATGACGTCGCCGTTATCGGCGGCGGGATCAACGGCGTCGGGATTGCAGCAGACGCAGCCGGGCGCGGTTTGTCGGTATTCCTTTGCGAAAAGGACGACCTCGCCAGCCATACGTCGTCAGCCAGCAGCAAGCTGATCCACGGCGGCCTGCGTTACCTTGAACATTACGAATTCCGCCTGGTGCGTGAGGCCCTGGCCGAACGTGAAGTGCTGCTGGCCAAGGCCCCGCACATCGTCAAGCAGATGCGCTTTGTGCTGCCGCACCGCCCGCACCTGCGCCCGGCCTGGATGATTCGTGCCGGCCTGTTCCTGTATGACCACCTGGGCAAACGCGAAAAACTCGCCGGCTCCAAAAGCCTCAAGTTTGGCCCGGACAGCCCGCTGAAAAGCGAAATCACCAAGGGCTTCGAATACTCCGACTGCTGGGTCGACGACGCGCGTCTGGTGGTGCTCAACGCCATGGCCGCCCGCGAAAAAGGCGCGCATATCCACACCCAGACCCGTTGCGTCAGCGCACACCGCAGCAACGGCATGTGGGAAATGAACATGGAACGCGCCGATGGCAGCCTGTTCTCGATTCGTGCCCGCGCCCTGGTCAATGCGGCCGGTCCATGGGTCGCCAAGTTCATCAAGGAAGACCTGAAGCTGAGCTCGCCCTACGGCATCCGCCTGATCCAGGGCAGCCACCTGATCGTGCCGAAACTGTACGAAGGCGCCCATGCGCACATCTTGCAGAACGAAGACCAGCGCATTGTCTTCACCATTCCGTACCTGAACCACCTGACCATCATCGGCACCACCGACCGCGAATACACCGGCGACCCGGCTGCAGTTGCGATTACCGAAGGCGAAACCGACTACATGCTCAAGGTGGTCAATGCCCACTTCAAGAAGCAGGTCAGCCGCGACGACATCGTCCACACCTACTCCGGTGTTCGCCCGCTGTGCAACGATGAGTCGGATAACCCCTCGGCCATCACCCGTGACTACACCCTGTCGCTGTCCGGCGAGAAGGGCGAGGCACCGATTTTGTCGGTGTTCGGCGGCAAGCTGACCACCTACCGCAAGCTCGCCGAATCGGCGATGGCGCAACTGGCGCCGTACTTCACGCAGATGCGCCCAAGCTGGACCGCCACGGCCAGCCTGCCAGGCGGCGAAGACATGACCACGCCAGAGGCCCTGGCCGAGGCGATCCGCGCCAAATTCGACTGGGTGCCGAGCGAAATCGCGCGCCGCTGGTCGACCACCTATGGCAGCCGCACCTGGCGCCTGCTGGAAGGCGTGCAATCGCTGACCGACCTGGGCGACCACCTGGGTGGCGGCCTCTACACCCGCGAGGTTGACTACCTGTGCGCTGAAGAATGGGCGACCCAACCGCAGGACGTACTGTGGCGCCGTACCAAGCTCGGCCTGTTCACCACCCCTGAAGAACAGGAAAACCTGCACCGTTACCTGTCCAAGGTTGAACAGAACCGCAGCAAGATCGAAGCTGCCTGACAGCCCGGTACTACAAAAGCCCCTGCGTCGAAAGTCGCAGGGGCTTTTTTTTGCGTTCGGTTTTCCGAACACCCCAATCCTGACTATTCGGTTTGCCGGACTAAACGACTGTGTATTACTCGCCGTTTAAATTTAATATCTTTATAAATCATATAGTTGGGCATTTTCTTTGGGGCTGGCACGACTCATGCTCTACACTCCCTGACGATTACCCGTAACGCCTCAGGCGCCGTTACAGGCATTCGCAGTACAAAGAGAGCCGTCTAGCCGGCTTCATAAAAAAAACAAATGTCGAGGAAGTATTGATGCGCATCGTTCCCCATATCCTGGGCGCAGCTATCGCTGCTGCTCTGATCAGCACTCCAGTTTTCGCCGCCGAACTCACCGGCACACTGAAGAAAATCAACGACTCCGGCACCATCACTCTCGCTCACCGCGACAGCTCCATTCCGTTTTCCTACATCGCGGATGCTTCGGGCAAACCCGTGGGCTACTCCCACGACATTCAGTTGGCGATCGTCGAACAACTGAAAAAAGACCTGAACAAACCCGACCTCAAGGTCAAGTACAACCTGGTGACCTCGCAAACCCGTATCCCGTTGATTCAGAACGGCACCGCGGACGTTGAGTGCGGCTCCACCACCAACAACGCCGAACGCGCCCAGCAGGTTGATTTCACCGTCAACATCTTCGAAATCGGCACCCGTCTGCTGGTCAAGAAAGACAAGGATGGCAAGCCGTCCTACGCTGACTTTGCCGACCTGAAAGGCAAAAACGTGGTGACCACCGCCGGCACCACGTCCGAGCGCATCATCAAAGCGATGAACGCCGACAAGCAAATGGGCATGAACGTCATCTCCGCCAAAGACCACGGCGAATCCTTCCAGATGCTCGAAAGCGGCCGCGCCGTTGCCTTCATGATGGACGACGCCCTGCTGGCCGGCGAAGAAGCCAAGGCCAAGAAGCCGGATGACTGGGTCATTACCGGTACTCCACAGTCCTTTGAAGCCTACGCGTGCATGGTTCGTAAAGACGACCCGGCCTTCAAGAAAGCCGTGGATGGCGCCATCGTCGCCCTGTTCAAATCCGGCGAGATCAACAAGATCTACAGCAAGTGGTTCGAGAGCCCGATTCCACCAAAAGGCCTGAACCTGAACTTCCCGATGAGCGACAAGGTGAAGGAGCTGATCGCCAACCCAAGCGACAAGCCAGCACCTGACGTAAAAATCTGATACCTGACTAAGCTTATCGCCTGAGGGAGCCAACCTCTCTCAGGCGTCTGTTACTACCTGCTGGCTTTAATTTGGAACACTCGACCTGGCGGTTTTCGAGCCGATCGCGTGTGCCTGGCGTTCACCGTCAGGCGGGAAAGGATCTTCCCCAAGCGGGTGCTTGTACATCGATCGACTTCGAGGGGAGACCCTAATGAATTACAACTGGGACTGGGGCGTGTTCTTCAAGTCCACCGGCGTGGGCAGCGAGACTTATCTCGACTGGTACATCGCCGGCCTGGGCTGGACCATCGCCATCGCCGTCGTGGCCTGGATTATCGCCTTGCTGCTGGGCTCCATTCTGGGGGTCATGCGCACTGTGCCAAACCGCATCGTGTCGGGCATCGCGACCTGCTACGTGGAACTGTTTCGTAACGTACCGCTGCTGGTTCAGCTGTTCATCTGGTACTTCCTGATACCCGACCTGCTGCCGCAGAACCTGCAGGACTGGTACAAACAGGACCTCAACCCGACGACCTCGGCTTACCTGAGCGTTGTCGTGTGCCTGGGCCTGTTCACCGCCGCCCGTGTATGCGAACAAGTGCGTACCGGCATCCAGGCGCTGCCACGCGGCCAGGAATCCGCCGCACGCGCCATGGGCTTCAAGCTGCCGCAGATCTACTGGAACGTGCTGCTGCCCCAGGCCTACCGGATCATCATTCCGCCGCTTACCTCGGAATTCCTCAACGTGTTCAAGAACTCCTCCGTGGCGTCCTTGATCGGCTTGATGGAACTGCTGGCGCAAACCAAGCAGACCGCCGAGTTCTCGGCCAACCTGTTTGAGGCCTTCACCCTGGCCACGCTGATCTACTTCACCCTGAACATGAGCCTGATGCTGCTGATGCGCGTGGTCGAGAAGAAAGTCGCCGTGCCCGGCCTGATCTCCGTGGGGGGTAAATAATGGAATTCGATTTCAGCGGCATCATCCCCGCCATCCCGGGCCTGTGGAACGGCATGGTCATGACCCTGCAGTTGATGGTCATGGGCGTGGTCGGCGGCATCATCCTGGGGACCATCCTCGCGTTGATGCGCCTGTCTTCCAGCAAACTGCTGTCGCGCCTGGCCGGCGCCTATGTGAACTACTTCCGTTCGATCCCACTGCTGCTGGTGATCACCTGGTTCTACCTGGCGGTGCCGTTCGTGCTGCGCTGGATCACCGGCGAAGACACCCCGATCGGCGCGTTCACCTCCTGCGTCGTGGCCTTCATGATGTTCGAAGCCGCGTACTTCTGTGAGATCGTGCGGGCCGGCGTGCAGTCGATCCCTAAGGGCCAGATGGCGGCGGCACAGGCGATGGGCATGACGTATGGCCAGACCATGCGCCTGATCATCCTGCCCCAGGCGTTCCGCAAGATGACCCCGTTGCTGCTGCAACAGTCGATCATCCTGTTCCAGGACACCTCGCTGGTCTACACCGTGGGCCTGGTGGACTTCCTCAACTCCGCCCGCTCGAACGGCGACATCATCGGCCGCTCCAACGAGTTCCTGATCTTCGCCGGTGTCGTCTACTTCATCATCAGCTTTTCCGCCTCGCTGCTGGTCAAGCGTCTGCAAAAAAGGTTTGCCGTATGATCTCTATCAAGAACATCAACAAGTGGTATGGCGACTTCCAGGTGCTGACCGATTGCAGCACCGAGGTTAAAAAAGGCGAAGTGATCGTGGTGTGTGGGCCGTCGGGCTCGGGCAAGTCCACCCTGATCAAATGCGTGAACGCGCTGGAGCCGTTCCAGAAAGGCGACGTGGTGGTCGATGGCACGTCCATCGCCGACCCGAAGACCAACCTGCCGAAACTGCGTTCGCGCGTGGGCATGGTGTTCCAGCACTTCGAGCTGTTCCCGCACCTGACCATCACCGAAAACCTGACCATCGCACAGATCAAGGTGCTCGGCCGCAGCAAGGAAGAAGCCACCAAGAAAGGCCTGCAACTGCTGGAGCGCGTCGGCCTGTCGGCGCACGCCCACAAGCATCCGGGGCAACTGTCCGGCGGCCAGCAACAACGTGTGGCAATCGCCCGCGCCCTGGCCATGGACCCGATCGTCATGCTGTTCGACGAACCGACCTCGGCGCTCGACCCTGAGATGGTCAACGAAGTGCTCGACGTGATGGTGCAACTGGCCCACGAAGGCATGACCATGATGTGCGTGACCCACGAAATGGGCTTCGCGCGCAAAGTGGCCGACCGCGTGATCTTCATGGACGCCGGCAAGATCATCGAAGACTGCCCCAAAGAAGAGTTCTTCGGCGACATCAGCGCCCGCTCCGAACGCGCGCAGCACTTCCTTGAGAAAATCCTGCAGCACTAAGCAATCAAACCCGAGCCAATGTGGGAAGGGGCTTGCCCCCTCCCACATGGCAAGCTCTGGTTGACCCAAGGCATCTGTGATGAAATGCGACCCCAACCAATTTCGCGCCGCACCGCCATCACTTGCCGTGAAACCTCGCCTGATTCGCCAACTGTTCCTGCCGCCGTTGATCATCGCCCTGATGATCGGCCTGGGTTACATCGGCTTCTGGGTCAGTGAGTACTATGGCATTCGCACCCTCAGCGACAATGGCGAACGCCAGCTGGAGCTGCATGCCCGGACTGTCGAAAGCGAACTGAGCAAATACACATACCTGCCCAGCCTTCTGGAACTGGAGTCCAGCGTCTCCACACTGCTGGCCGACCCGAACCAGGAAACCCGCAAGACCGTCAACGATTACCTCGAAGGCCTGAACCGACGCAGTCGCAGTCGGGCTATCTACGTGATGGACACCACCGGCCGCGTGCTGGCCACCAGTAACTGGCGCGATGCCGACAGTTACCAGGGTGAAGACCTGTCCTTCCGTGCCTATTTCCAGAATGCCGTGCGCGGCCAGCCCGGGCGTTTCTACGGCATCGGCAGCACCAATGGCGAACCCGGCTACTACCTGGCCCATGGCCTGGAGGAGCACGGCAAGATCATCGGTGTGGCCGTGGTCAAAGTGCGCCTCGAAGCCCTGGAAGAACGCTGGCAACGCGCGCGTCTCGAAGCGTTTGTAAGCGACGAAAACGGCATCATCATCCTCTCCAGCGACCCGGCCCGCCGCCTCAAGGCCGTGCGTCCGCTGAGCGATGACACCAAGGATCGCCTGGCCCACAGCCTGCAATATTACTGGGCAACCCTGAACGAGCTGGAACCCCTGGCCCGTGAACGCATCAACGAAGGCGCCGAGAAGCTGACCTTCCCGGCCAACAGCGAAGTGGTGAACGACGAGCACGCGGTCAGCTACCTGGCACAAACCCGCCCACTCAACGACACGCCGTGGAATTTCACCCTGCTCACGCCGCTCAATGACCTGCGCCGCGCGGCAATCAACCAGGGCATCCTGGTGGCCGTCGCGTTTGGCCTGGTCGCGTTTCTGCTGATCGCCTGGAACGAGCGCCGCAAGGTCATCGCCACCCGCCTCGCCGCGCGGGAAGCCTTGCAGGAAGCCAATAGCCAACTGGAGCGTCGGATTGCCGAACGCACCAGCGACCTGCGCGCCAGCAATGAACGGCTCAAGGGCCAGATCCGCGAGCGCCGCCAGGCCGAAGAAACCCTGCGCCGCGCCCAGGATGAACTGGTGCAGGCCGGCAAGCTGGCGGCCATCGGCCAGATGTCCACCAGCATCGCCCATGAATTGAACCAGCCATTGGCCGCGCTGCGCACCCTGTCGGGCAACACCGTGCGCTTTCTGGAGCGTGGTGCGCTGGACACCGCCAGCGCCAACCTCAAGACCATCAACGAGCTGATCGACCGCATGGGCCGCATCACCGCCAGCCTGCGCTCGTTTGCCCGGCGCGGCGATGACCAGGGCGAAGCCAACCTCGGCAAAGCCGTGGACGCCGCCTTCCAGGTACTCGGCGCACGCCTGGACGGCCTGCCGCTGACCGTGCACCGCGACTTCAGCAACGCCCAACTGCAGATCGACCAGACACGCCTCGAGCAGATCCTGGTCAACCTGATCGGCAACGCCCTCGATGCGATGCAGGCGCAACCGGCCCCCGAACTGTGGCTGGACGGGCACAGCAGCGAGGGCAAATACCGCTTGCAAGTGCGCGACAACGGCCACGGTATCGACCCCGAGGCACGCAAACATTTATTCGAACCGTTCTTCACCACCAAACCCGGCGAGCAAGGCCTGGGCCTGGGCCTGACCCTGTCCGCCAGCCTCGCGGCGGCCACCGGCGGCAACCTCGCCGTCGAACACCCGGCCAGTGGTGGTACGGCCTTTGTCTTGAGCCTGCCGTTGGTGGGCACTCAAAAAGCTGAGTCGACATGAATACAGACGCTACAGCCCCCAAAGACGACCTCACCGTGCTGATCGTCGAAGACGACCCACATGTGCTGCTCGGCTGCCAGCAAGCCCTGGCGTTGGAAGACATTCCCAGCGTCGGCGTGGGCAGTGCCGAAGAAGCCTTGAAGCGCATCGGCGAGAATTTCGCCGGCATTGTGATCAGCGATATTCGCCTGCCGGGCATCGACGGTCTGGAGCTGCTCACGCGCCTCAAGGCCCTGGATAAAAGCCTGCCGGTGGTGTTGATCACCGGGCACGGCGACATTTCCATGGCCGTCGGCGCAATGCGCAACGGCGCTTATGACTTCATGGAAAAACCCTTCTCTCCTGAGCGCCTGGTCGATGTGGCGCGCCGCGCCCTCGAGCAGCGCGGGCTGGCGCGGGAAGTCTGGTCGCTGCGCCGCCAGTTGGCCGAGCGCGATTCGCTCGAAGGCCGCATCATCGGGCGCTCGCCGGCCATGCAGAACCTGCGTGAACTGATCGCCAACGTCGCCGACACCTCGGCCAACGTGCTGATCGAAGGCGAGACCGGCACCGGCAAGGAACTGGTCGCGCGCTGCCTGCATGATTTCAGCCGGCGCCATTCCCACCCGTTTGTCGCCTTGAACTGCGGCGGCCTGCCGGAGAACCTGTTCGAAAGCGAGATTTTCGGCCACGAAGCCAACGCTTTTACCGGCGCCGGCAAGCGGCGTATCGGCAAGATCGAGCACGCCCATGAAGGCACGCTGTTCCTCGATGAAGTGGAAAGCATGCCGATCAACCTGCAGATCAAATTGCTGCGGGTATTGCAGGAACGCACCCTGGAACGCCTGGGCTCGAACCAGAGCGTGGCGGTGGATTGCCGGGTGATCGCCGCCACCAAGTCCGACCTCGACGAACTGAGCCGCGCCAACCAGTTCCGCAGCGACCTGTACTACCGCCTCAACGTGGTGACCCTGGAGCTGCCACCCCTGCGTGAGCGCCGCGAAGACATCCTGCAGCTGTTCGAACACTTCCTGCAGCAGTCCTCCCTGCGTTTTGACCGCAGCGTGCCGGAGCTAGATAACCAGACCGTATCGATCCTGATGAGCCACGACTGGCCCGGCAACGTGCGCGAGCTGCGCAACGTCGCCGAGCGATTTGCCCTGGGTTTGCCCGCCTTCAAGAAAAGCGGCAGCGGCACCGTCAACCATGGCCTGGCCTTTACCGAGGCGGTGGAAGCGTTCGAGCGCAACCTGCTCAACGACGCGTTGCAACGCAGCGGCGGCAACCTGACCCAGGCCAGCCAGGAATTGGGCATGGCCAAGACCACACTGTTCGACAAGGTCAAGAAATACGGGTTGAGCCACTGATGGATCTGTTATTGAAGGCTGCCCTCGGCGCGGCGGTGGTACTGATACTCGCCGCACTGGCCAAGACCAGAAACTATTACATCGCCGGCCTGGTGCCGCTGTTTCCGACCTTTGCGTTGATCGCGCATTACATCGTCGGCAAAGGGCGTTCGGTGGAAGATTTGAAGACCACGATCCTGTTCGGGATGTGGTCGATCATTCCGTACTTTGTGTATTTGGCGACGTTGTACGTGCTGGTTGATCGGCTGCGCTTGGAAGCGTCCTTGGCCGTAGCCGCGGTAGCCTGGCTGATGGCGGCGACGGTCCTGGTGAGTATCTGGGTACGCATCCACGCCTGAGCCGACCCGGTCAAAAAATGTGCGAGGGGGCAAGCCCCCTCCCACATTTTTAATCAGCGGACGATCTTGTCCACCTGAATGCCCAGCTTCTTCAGCCGATACCAGAAACTCCTCTCGGAAATCCCGATCTTCGCCGCCGCGGCGGCCTGCACGCCGTTACTCTCCTGCAACGCCGCCAGAATGTAGGCCTTCTCGACCTCCGCCAGCGCCGCATCCAGGTCCTGGGGAATGCCCGGCCCATCGCTGAGAATCGCCGTCACGCCGCCCTCGCTGGGCCGGGAAGCAAACAGATAACCCGGCAGGTCGATGTCCTCGATCACCGCTGAGGCGGCGACGATGGTCGCGCGCTCCACACAGTTTTGCAGCTCACGGATATTGCCCGGCCAGTGATAAGCCGCCATCGCCTGCAGTGCGTCGGGGCTGAAGCCAGTGATGCGTTTGCCGGCGGTGGCGCTGAGGGTCTGGGCGAAGTGCCGGGCCAGCGGCGCGATGTCTTCCACACGTTCGCGCAGGGCCGGCAATGGAATCGGGAACACGTTGAGCCGGTAATACAGGTCTTCGCGAAACTCCTTGTTGGCCACCGCGTCCAGCAGGTTCTTGTTGGTCGCGGCGATCACCCGCACATCCACTTTGCGCTCGCGCGGGTCGCCCACCGGTTCGATCACGCGTTCCTGCAACGCGCGCAGAATCTTGGCCTGCAACGCCAACGGCATATCGCCGACCTCGTCGAGAAACAGCGTGCCCTTGTCGGCCTGTTGGAAACGCCCGATGCGATCCGCCACAGCGCCAGTAAAGGCGCCCTTGCGATGGCCGAACATTTCACTCTCCAGCAGGCCTTCGGGGATGGCCGCGCAATTGACCGCCACGAAGGGTTTGTCGGCACGGCTGCCGTGCTTGTGGATGGCGCGGGCGACCATTTCCTTGCCGGTACCGCTTTCGCCGGTCAGCAGGATGGTCGCGCTGCTGTCACGCACCGAATCCACCGCCTGCAGCACTTTGCGAAACGCCGGGCTGTCGCCCACCAGGCTGTCGAACTGCGCGTGCTCATCCAGCTCGGCGCGCAAGCGCGCGTTGTCGCGCATGATGTCGCGAAACTGCAGGGCCTTGGCCACGGTGATGTCCAACTCGTCGATGTCGAACGGCTTGGCGATGTAGTCATAGGCGCCGTTGCGCATCGACTGCACGGCGTTTTTAACCGTGCTGTAGGCGGTCATGACAATCACCGGCACATGCGGGTAGCGTTGTTTGATCTCCGCCAGCAAGGCCGGGCCGTCCATGCCCGGCATGCGCCAGTCGCTGATCACCAGGTCGATGTCTTCCTGCTCGAGTACCTTGAGCGCGTGCAGGCCGTTGCCGGCAATAAAGACCTGCACGCCGTTCTGGCCCAGGGCCGACGCGAGCAGGTCGCAGAGCTTGGGTTCGTCGTCGACTACCAGAATGTTATGCGTCATGACTGTCCTCGTCGTCTTCGCCTATCGCCGGAATGTACAGGCTGAACGTGGCGCCGGCATCTTTGTCGCTGGCACATTCGATGTTGCCGTCGTGACTTTCCATGATCGAATAGACTTTGGCCAGGCCCAGGCCGGTGCCGGAAGCCTTGGTGGTGACGAATGGCGTGAAGATGCGTTCGATCATTTCCGCCGGAATGCCCTGGCCGGTGTCGCCGATGCTGATCACCGTATTGCCGCCGGCGCTGCGAATGCCCAGGGTCAGGCGCCCGCCTTCGGGCATGGCGTCGATGGCGTTGAGGATCAGGTTCAGACACGCCTGCTTGAGTTGCTTGGCGTCCGCGTAGAGCGTCGCCCCCGGCGCCTGGTCGTCGATCTGCGCATCGATGTTATGGCTGGCCAGTTCCGGCGCGCAGAACCCGAGGATTTCCTCCACCAGCGGGCGCGCCGGCTGCAGCACGCGCAACGGCGGGTTGGGCTTGGCGAAATCGAGGAACTCGGTGATCAGGTCGTTGATGCGGCTGACTTCGCTGATCACGTATTCCAGGTGGCGCTTGTCGGCCTCGGCCAGGTCGGCGCGACGGTGCAGCAATTGCGTGGCGGTTTTGATGATGCCCAGCGGGTTGCGGATTTCGTGGGCCAGGCCCATGGCGACCTCGCCCAAGGCATGCAGGCGATCACGCCGGCGCAGCTGGGCCTCGAGGTGATGCAATTCCCCCAGGCGCTCGGTCATGTGGTTGAAGGTGCTGCTCAACTGCGCCAGCTCGTCGCCGCCGGTGACCTGCACGCGGTGCTCGTAATTGCCGGAAATCACCGCGCTCACGCCTTGGGACAAATCCCGCAGCGGCTGGGTCAGGCGCCGCGACACCAGCACCCCGGCCGCCAGCGACAACGCCGAGCTGAGCAGGAAAATCAACACAAACAAATTGCTCTGGTTCACCAGCCCGACCAGGCTGGTATGGCGCAGCAAGCCGCTGAAAATCACGCCTTGCAAGTCGCCGGCATCATTGAAAATCGGCCAGTACAAACCACTGTAGTTATTGGTGAATTGCTCGCTCGGCTGCTTGGTGCTGCGCATCGCGGCTTCAACGTTTTTCGGAATGCGCGCCGGGTGATCCTCAAAGCGCTGGGTCGAGAATATTTCCGAGAAACCCTCGGGGTTGGCCAGGTACAGACGCAGGTCGAGGGAATGCACGTCGGCGACGCTGGTCAGAAAGCTGCTGTCCAGGTAGGTGCCCACCAGCAGCAGGTAGTCGACGCCGTCCTGGGTGGTCTCGAAAGTCGAAATCACAATCCCGGTGCTCACGCCGCCCACCTGCACGGTCTGCAGCACGGTGTTCGGGGCGAGGCTGATCTGTTTGACGATGTCATCGGCGGCGGTGCTGAACACGACTTTTTGATCGCTGGTGCGGATCAGCGCGACCACGTCGATGTCGGTGGCGTCGGCAATGTCGGTGGTCAGGCGGTCGTGTTTGGCCGCCTGCTTGCTGGACGGCGGGCTGGTGTAGCGCAGGAACAATTTGGCCATGCGCGCGTTGTCATGAAGGATGTCACCGATCTCGTCCTTGACGATCTTGGTCGACTCCTGCAGCCAGATACGCACGTTGCTGTCGAAGATCTGCGACAGCGTAGTGGCGGCCAGCTCCGCGGCAATCATGGTGGGAATCACGCTGACCAACCAGAACGCCAGCACCAGCTTGCGCTGGACGCTCCAGCGCGAAATGGCAAAGGGACGGGCTTTCTGGCGGGTCTTGGTGATCATCGGGTTTCGCTTATCGCAGCAGCCATGGCAGGGTCGGAACGATCCGGTCGGAAAAACATTTTCACTACTTTGAGCAGGCCGTTCACCAGCCGATTACGGTGGCGGAAGAACAGGCTGTTGCCGTGGAATTCGCACCCCAGGCGCAGCTTACTGGCATACCCGGCCTGCCCGCACTCGTACAGCGCAATATTGTGCTGGATACAGTAGTCGATATTGGTCAGCCAGCTGCGGAAGTAGAGGTTGTAATCACGGGTGAATTCAACGTCATGCCCGAAGAACTTGTCCACCAGGCGATGTTCATCCACCAGCACCAGGTTGAACGCTACCAATTGCTCGTCCACCCAGTAAAGAACACACATCGCGCGCGCTTCGAGGCGTTCGAGCACGCCGGTGAAGTAGTCGGCGGGCAACCGCTCGAACTGCAACTCGGCACGCGCAAGGGTTGCCTCATACAGGCGCATGACCTCGGGCAGCACGTCATCGATATTGCGTCGCCATTCCACCCGTGGGCCCGGTGCGCGCAATTTGCGGCGCAGGTCCTTGCGCGTGGATTTGCCCAGCGAGCCGAGGTAGGCGTCGACCGAGCCATAGGGGAGCGGCAAAACGCCCGTGGGCAAACTCGGCATGCTCTGAAAGCCTGCCGCCCGGCAACTCGCGAGCCAATGCGGGTCCTGTGTGGGGGCGTCCTTGACGGCCACCAGGCCGATACCGAAGTCGTCGGCGTCCTGGCGTGCAGCCTGCAACAGGTGTTTGAGCAACAGCGGGCGCCGCGATTCGGCTACATGGCTGGCGACGCCGGCGTCGCAACGCTCCGCCACCGGTGAGCCGAGGGCGTACAGCCCCAGCTGCAAAATACCCGGCCACAGCCGCTCCACGCGCTCGGTCAGGCGTTTGCTGGCGCCCGACACCGTGGTGTCGAGCCGGTAGTGGGTGATGAACGCTGCGGCCACGGCCACCAGCGTTCCATCCTCGTAAACGGCGAGGTAACGCCACTTGAAGTCATCCATCGCGGCGTTTTCCACGGCGACGTAATAGTCCCAGTCCTCCAGGGCACCGGGAAAGCAGTCGTTCCAGGCACTGCGCTGGATGGCCCGGATGGTCGGGAAGGCTTGCTTGGTTATCACATCTTTCCCTTATTGCTATGGCGTACACCATTCAAATGTGGGCTGGCTTTTGTGGGAGC